>CAYWFW010000075.1:0-8187 GCA_964457735.1 uncultured Sulfurovum sp.
TGAAACACTTATATAAAAAAATAAAAATTACTTTAAAAATAACTATATCTTAAACTAATTTCATATAAGATTATTCTAAAGCAATATCTCTTATTAATATAAATAAGAGATTCTTATATATACTATAAGAATGGCTATAATGAAGGAGGAAATATGAAGTTAGGTTTCTTAGTTGATCTTAACCTATGTATGGGTTGTAAAGGTTGTGAGATTGCTTGTAAAGTGGAAAATGATGTTCCATTAAGCTCTTGGCGTTTGAGAGTAAAATATATAGATGTGGGTGTGTTCCCAGAGACATCTAGGAATTTTACACCACTTAGATGTAATCATTGTGAAAACGCTCCATGTGAGAGAATTTGTCCAGTATCTGCACTGCATTATTTAGATAATGGAATTGTAAATATTGATAATGAAAGATGTATTGGTTGTGCTGGTTGTATGATGGCATGTCCTTATGGAGCTATTTATATGGATCCAGAAACAAATACTGCTGATAAATGTACATTTTGTGCACACCGTGTAGAGGGTGGAATGATGCCCGCTTGTGTCGTTGCTTGTCCTGTTGAAGCTAATATATTTGGTAATATTGATGATGATACAAGTCATATTTCAAGATATATGATGCAACATCAAGGTTCTGTACAAGTTAGAAAACCAGAAAAACACACAGACCCTAAGCACTATTATGTAGGTGGTGGTAATCAAACTTTAAATCCTCTAGCTCATGAAAGAATAGAAGGTTATGGATTATTTAATAATATTACCCATTTAGAGCATGTAGGTGATCCTCATCACTCAATATTAGATAGATTTTTAGCACCATTTACTTCTCATGATAAACTTACTAATAACTCATTAGCAGATGAAAAAATCTCTAAAGATACTCATCATAAAAAAGAAGGAGGTCACTAGATGGTAGAAAATACAATAGCTGCAACTCACGCAGTGGTAACTCTTGATGTAGCACTCCCAGGTATTATTTGGGGTTGGATGATTACTCTTAATATGTGGGCAAAGAGTATTGGTACAGGTGTAATTATGGTAGGTTTTTATCTATTATATAGACATAAAAAAGAAGATATGCCAAATTTAAGATGGTTAATGCCCTTAATATCATTTATCGCTTTAAATATATTTTTATTGTTTACATTAGTTGATTTACATCAGCCTCTAAGAATGATAAATATTTTTCTTCATCCTCATTGGACCTCAGCAATTACAGTTGGTGCATGGATGGCTTCTCTTTATACAGCACTTATCACTTTGATGGCTTATATCGGGGCTATGGATCAGTTTCCTGATTTTAGAAGACACTGTCCTATATCAAAAACAGCAAGAGAAAATAGTGCATTATATGAAAAGATATTTCCATTTGTGGTATTTTTGGCAATTCCAGTTACACTATATACTGCTATTATTATGGCAGAATCAAGTGCAAGAGATTTATGGCAAGGTCCAACAGAGATGATGCAGATGCTTTTAGCAGCATTTTTAGCAGGATCTGCTACGCTAATTTTTATTAGTGATAAATGGTCTGTTAATGCAAGAAGAGAGCTATCATTTATCCTCGCGTTATCTGTATTTTTAGGATTTATGATGTATATGGGTGAGTATTTCTTCTCATTTAAATCAGCAGAAGCAGAAGCAACACTTAAATTTGTTCACGCAGGTGGAGAGTATAATGGTCAGTTTTGGTTTGCTATGGTTGTTGGTTTTATCCTTCCATTTTTCTTATCAATCTCTACAATAAAAAGTGATAATAAAGTTATTTTGAAATTTACGGCATTAATAGCTCTTGTAGGATTATATCTTGCAAAAGATGTATGGCTAAAAATTCCACAAATGTTACCATTAAGTTAAGGGGGTCAAAATGTCAAAAGAGAATAATATGTTTATTGAAAGTAGACGAACATTTTTAAAAGGTACTGCATTTACAGTTGCAGGTGCTGTTATAGCAAAAGGTGTATTTACTACTATAGTTGATACAGAAGCTATTGCACAAGATGTTAAAACATCAAAAAATAATCAAAATCTATCATTTTATCCACCTTTAGAGCAGTGGGATAGTTATACAGAGCTTGATGGTGGAGATTGGAAGAGGGGTGGAACTGGCAGAAATGATGGAACTAGCCTAGAGAGTGAAAATGGAATCAAAGCTACTGAGTATATGCTTGTTCCAACTGCTTGTTCAAATTGTGAGGCTTCTTGTGGACTTACGGCATGGGTTGATATTGGTGAGTATAAAAAATCACAAAACCCTAGAGACCTTAAAGTAAGAAAATATATGGGTAATCCTCTTCATGCAGGAAGTCGTGGTAGAAATTGTGCAAAAGGTTATGCCACTCAATCACAAATGTATGATCCAGATCGTATACCTTTTCCTCTAAAAAGAGCTCCTGGAAGTAAACGTGGTGAGGGTAAATGGGTTAGAGTATCTTGGGATGAAGCTATGAAAGAGATTGGTACTAAAATGCACAATACTCTTAAAAGTGGTGATGAAATTTCTAAAAAATCTATCATGTATCATGTTGGACGACCAAATGAAAATGGTTTTGGACATAGAGTTCCTCATTCAATGGGTCTTGATGGATATGATTCTCATACAAATATATGTTCTGCTGGAGCAAGAGAAGGTACAATTCAATGGGCAAATGATGATAGAAATTCACCAGATTGGAAAAATGCTAAACTGATATTTCTTCAATCATCTCATGCAGCTGATGCTGGTCACTATTTTCAACAAGCAGCTGGACTTATTGCAGATGCAAGAAAAAAGGGTGCTAAACTTGTTGTTATGGATCCTAGACTTTCAAACTCTGCTGGTATGGCTGACTTATGGTTACCAACTTGGCCAGGAACTGAAGCAGCTGTATATCTATATCTTGCAAATAGAATCTTAAATGACAAAGACCTAAATGGTAAAAGTCAAGTAAATCATGATTTTGTTAAAAACTGGGTAAACTGGGATAGATTGATGGATGATAAAAAATATCTTCAATTTATGTTAGAGCGTGGATATATTAAACATCTTCCAAAAGGAAATAGTTACGAAGATTTTATTGAATTAATTCAAGGTCTTTATCAACCATATACTCTTGAGTTTACTGCTAAAGAGTGTAGAATTGAGCCATACAAACTAGAAAAACTTTATGAACTATTTATTGATGCTGGTGATAGAGTAGCTACATATCTATGGAGAGCAGGACCAATTGGACACCGTGGTGGATGGATGAATACAAGAGCTGGATTCTTGCCATTTGTTCTTCGTGGAGCATTAGCAGGAAATAAAGGTGGAGTAGGGATGCACCACTGGCATGTAATATCTGTAAATGGTAAAGGTGATGCTGCTACTGTAAATGGTAAACGACCTGCAAAAGTTGATGTTTGGAATGAGATTGCATGGCCACCAGAATATCCTCTTAGTACTTATGAGATGAGTCATATTATGCCTCATTTACTTATGGATGATGAGTGGCAAGATAAATGGAATAAAAAAGGTCTTAATATTCCAAAGAAATTAGCTGTTTGGATTCCTAGAATGTATAATCCAGTTTGGATTAATCCTGATGGGTTTAGATGGATTGAGATGCTAAAGCGTGAAGATAAAATTGAGATGAGCTTTAATCTATCTCCAACATGGAGTGAAACAAACTGGTATTGTGATTTTGTTCTTCCTGTTGGACTTGCTGGAGAAAGACATGACCAACATTCAGAAGCAACAAAACCTGCAAGATGGTTATCATTTAGACAACCTGCTTTAAGAGTAGCACTAGAAAAAATGGGATGGAAAGCAAAAAATCCAACTCGTGCAACACTAGAGGCTCATATTCAGTCTGGTCTTGGTGAAGTTTGGGAAGAGGTTGAATTTTGGTCAACAATTATGGTTGAGTATATTGATCCTGATGGAAGTTTAGGTGTAAGAGATTATTGGGCTTCAAAAGAGGATCCAACAAGAGCTGTCACCATTGCAGAATGGTATCAGGCTGCGTTTGATAAATTACCAAATCTTAAAGCTGCTGCAAAAGCTAAATATCCTGACTCTAAATATCCAAATTATGAGTTGATGAGAGATAGAGGAACTTGGCTTGAAGAGGATAATATCTTTAGACCTCAAGAGAGACCTCTTAAAAGAGAAGGTGATAACTTTATTGCTCATGGTCATGAATATCATATTGATGATTTATCAAAAGATAAATATGGTGTAATTAATGCAAATTCTCATGGCAAGAAAAAAGCTATTGGTGTTGAGGTTAAAGGTGAGCTAAAACAAGGTTTCCATACGCTAAGTAAAAAGCTAGAGTTTTACTCTGAGTGGTTTGCACAGTGGAAATGGCCTGAATATGCTATACCTATTTATCCAACAACAAAAAGCCAAAGAAAAGAGATGGTTCATGTTGTAACACAGGTTCACCATGACTTTATGGAAAAAGATAATGAATTTGCACTTAATACTGTATTTAGATTATCATATAATATTCATACTCGTTCGGTAAACTCTAAGCATCTTATGGAAATTTCTCAAAACCATAACCCAGTTTGGATTAATACAGAAGATGCAAAAAGATTGAATATCAAACAAGGTGACGCTATTAAAGTAACTATTACAGATACTGTAAGTGGACTTGAAAGTGGTTACTTTATTGCTATGGCTGTTCCAACAGAGGGGCAAATGCCAGGTGTTTTAGCAAACTCTCACCATGCTGGTAGATGGAAACTTACAAATGCTGTTGAGATTCCTGGATTTGAGCAAAAACTTGGTGTAATGGGTCTTGGTACTCCTTTATATGATATGACTATGGATGGTAAAATTGGTACTCTTAAACCAAAACAGGGGATTGATAAAGGTATGATGGAGCGAAAAAGTTCTTGGCAGTTTAAAGAATATAATAAAGATTTAGACAATATTTGGTGGGATGGTTTGACTGGTTCATGGCAAAATGCTGTTGCACCTTCACATCCTGATCCAATTGCTGGAAATCATGCTTGGCATCAAAAAGTATCTATTGAATTAGCTGGTAAAAATGATACAATTGGCGATATATATGTAAATTATGAAAATAATATGAAAGTATATAAAGCGTGGAGAGATGACTTAACTCGTCCACTTAATAGTGATGATACATTAAGAAGACCTCAACATATAAAAAGACCAGCAGTACCTTTATCTGATAAAGCGTATGCTGTAAATATTAAAGATTAGACTAATTCATCGGAAGTGATGGCTTTAGCCTCACCAAAAGCTGGAAGCTCAAGCTCCAGTTCTGAGTTTTAAAATAAGTCTATTCGTTTTAGATTTTGGTGGAAGAAATTCCACCATCTATTTAATTTTTAATCACAAATCTTCACTCTTAATAAACTTCTATAACTAAGTTTTCTATGATATAATATCTTTAGTTTAAAGATAGGAACAATCTAAATGAGAGCAACAGATATTACAAATACAATTACAAAACTTATAATTCAACAATTACCTGTTTTTGTTTGGGGTTCTCCAGGGATTGGAAAGTCTTCTATTGTCAAACAGATAGCCAATGATATGGATATGAATTTTATAGATTTGCGTCTCTCTCTTCTTGACCCCACAGATTTAAAGGGAATCCCTTTTTTTGATGCTTCATCTAAACAAGGAGTTTGGGCAAAACCTAGTTTTTTACCAAATAGTGATGATACATCTAAAGGGATATTATTTTTAGATGAGATAAATTCAGCTCCACCATCAGTTCAAGCATCTGCTTACCAATTAATCTTAGATAGAAAAGTTGGAGATTATTCTTTGCCTAATGGATGGAGTATTGTTGCTGCTGGAAATAGAGAAAATGATAGAGGGGTTGTTTATAGAATGCCTCCACCTTTGGCAAATCGTTTTGTTCACTTTGAGATGGAAGTGAATTTTGAAGATTGGAAAAAATGGGCATATAAAAAAGGGATTGATAGCTCTATAATATCATTTTTGCAATATGATAAAAATATGCTTTTTACTTTTGATGCAACAACCAATGAAAAAAGCTTTGCAACACCCCGTTCGTGGGAATTTGTGAATACTATTCTTTTAAGCCAAATAGAATCAAAACTACTTTTAGAAGCAATATCAGGAGCAGTTGGTAAAAATAGTGCCGTTGCATATCTTAGCTTTAA
Source organism: uncultured Sulfurovum sp. (assembly GCA_964457735.1). Taxonomy (GTDB): domain Bacteria; phylum Campylobacterota; class Campylobacteria; order Campylobacterales; family Sulfurovaceae; genus FS08-3. Next base: position 6,136 of record CAYWFW010000075.1, read on the forward strand.
AAAAATTATGAATAGATTGCCAAATATTATGGATATTTTATCTGGTAAGCTTTTGAATATAGAAGATGAAGATAACAGATTGATGATGGCTCTTTCTATTGGTATTGTAAATTTGCTAATTGAAAATAATCAAAAATCTTATATTGATAATGCCATTAAGTTCTCTATGACACTACCTGATGAGTTTGCTATAATGCTTGTTAAAGATATGCAGTTAAATCATATTGATGTTGAAAGCAGTGATGAATGGGGTATTTGGGTGCAAAAATTTGCCTATTTATTAACATAAAGTTTACTTAAGTTATATAAAAAGATTATATTATATAAAATATCATTTTTAATTAAAAGCTATGAATAATATAGATACAATCGCAAAAAATATAAGGAAAAAAATGAATGAATTTTTAACAACAGACAGCTCTTCTGATTTACCCAAAGGACATCCTGTTTCAGTTTATATGAAAGAGAATCTTCTGATTAAAGATATTATAGAAAATATAAATAATCTAAATATAAAAGATAATTTTAAACAATTTTTGATATTTTTTGAGCAACTTTGTTTGATTGAAAAGCACTATGCACGAAAAGAAAATCAACTATTTCCATATCTTGAAACTTATGGGTGGACAAGCCCTAGTCAAAATATGTGGGCGATGCATGATAATATTAGAGATGATATTAGAGAGATAAAAAAAGCGATAAAAGAGGATAACTTTTTGGCTATTACTGAGCTTTTACAAAGAGTTTTTGCAACTATTCACCATCTAATTCAAGTTGAAGAGATGAGATTATTGCCAAATGCAATGGGGATGTTAAGTGAGGATGATTGGAAAGAGATGAGAACAGGAGATGAGGAGATTGGATGGATGTTTGATACACCACCAGCACCATATCCAGCAAAAGAGACACCTGAATATATTCATCCAAGCAAAGATACTAAAAAAAGAAAGTTACCGTTTTCTTTAGATGGAAGAATAAAATTAAATGAGGGATATTTACTAGAAGATCAGCTTAATTTAATGCTTCAATTTATGCCTGTGGATTTAACTTATGTTGATGAAAATGATATAGTTTTATTTTATAATCGTGGAGAAAATAGAGTATTTCCAAGAAGTGCAGGAATAATTGGTAGAGAGGTTAAATTTTGTCATCCTCCAAAGAGTGTAGATCAAGTTTTAATGATATTAAGAGAGTTTAAAGCAGGAAGAAGAGACGAAGCTGAATTTTGGATTGAGTTTAAAGGTAAGTTTATACATATTCAATATTTTGCAATTAGAGATGAAGATGGAACTTATAGAGGTGTGATTGAGATGAGCCAAGATGTAACTCATATAAGAAATCTTAAAGGTGAACAAAGACTTCTTGATTGGGAGTAATTTGTATTAATATAAATTATTACAAGATTCATTCTATGTTCTAATGAGTCTTATCATCTTATTATATCAAAAAGACTATTTTAGTATAATTTTATTAAGATTTTAAAATAGGGAGCTAAAGCACTATGTCCAATTTGAATTTATCATAAAGTTTAGATATAATAAATAAAATAGTAGGAGAATATTATGACAGATAAAGAGCTAAAAGATTTGGTAGCAAGTATAGCAATTAGTCAAAAAAAGACTGATGAGCAGATGAAAAAGACTGATGAGCAGATGAAAAAGACTGATGAGCAGATGAAAAAGTTAAAAGTTTCACAAGAACAAATGGGATTGCGATTAGAAGCTTCACAAGAAAAAACGGATAAACAGATGAAAAAAACAGATGAGCGATTAAATAGATTAGCAAAACTCGTTGGAAACATATCAAATAATCAAGGAGATATAGCAGAAGAGTTTTTTTATAACTCATTAAAAGCAAAACCTTCAATAGCTGGAATTAATTATGACTTTATTGATAAGAATGTTACAAGACACAAAAATAAAATAGAAGATGAATATGATATATTATTAGTAAATGGTAAAGATATAGCTATTGTTGAAGTAAAATATAAAGCCCATTCAAAAGATATAGAAAAATTAATTAATAAAAAATATAATAACTTTAAAAAACTAT
>CAYWFW010000076.1:0-8865 GCA_964457735.1 uncultured Sulfurovum sp.
ATAACATTACCTTTTGATTTACTCATCTTTTCACCCTTAGCATCTACGGTAAATCCGTGAGTAAGTAGCTTTTTATATGGTGATTTATTATTAATTGCTGAACTTAAAAGTAATGAACTTTGAAACCAGCCACGATGTTGGTCGCTTCCCTCTAAATATAAATCTGCTTGATACTCTCCTGCATCATAATTTCGGCTTTTTAAAACTGCATTCCAAGTTGAACCACTATCAAACCAAACATCTAAAATATCATTTACCTTTTCAAGTTCATCTGCTTTGTATCCACTTCCAGGATAAAGAAGTTGTGAAATATCCATATCATACCAAGCATCTGCTCCAAATTGTTCAAAAATCATAGCGATAAAGTTTAGAACTTTTTCATCTAAAATCACCTCTTTTGTAGCTTTTACTCTAAAAAATGCAATTGGCACACCCCAATCTCTTTGACGAGAAATACACCAATCAGGTCGCCCTTCAATCATTGGTCTTAATCTATTTTTAGAACTTTGTGGATAGAATTTAATATCATCTATATTTGATAATGCCTCTTCTCTTAGAGTATTTTGGCTATCTTTTATCTTATCATCAACAGAGATAAACCACTGATTTGTTGCTCTATAAATTAGAGGTTTTTTAGTTCTCCAACAGTGTGGATATGAGTGCATAAATTTAGATTGTTTAAGTAGATTTTCACCCAACATCTCTAAAATTGGCTCATTTGCTTTGAATATGTGCATACCTACAAACTCTTCTGGTAATAATCCTAAGCCCAAAACAGACTCATCAAAACAGCCTCTCTCATCAACAGGCATCAAAACTTCAAGATTATTTGCTAATCCCACTTTATAATCATCTTCACCATGACCAGGTGCAGTATGGACAAGTCCAGTTCCACCATCAAGTAAAACATGTTCACCTAATACAACAGTAGTTGTTCTATTATTTAATGGATTGTTTGCTTTTTTATGATTAAGCTCTATTGCTTTTATCTCTTTAGATACCTCTCCAAAAATAACCCCATCTTCAATAAGTGTGTTATATCTACTTTTTGCTACAATATAACCATCTGTAGTCAAAAGATAAATCTCTTCTGGATTTAGTGAAATACCTGTATTTGATGGAAGTGTCCAAGGGGTAGTTGTCCATATTACAAGCCCTGCTTTACCCTCAATTGCTAAATCTTTTTTAGCCTCATCACTTAGTTCAAAATTTACAAAAATAGAGTAATCCTCTTTATCTTGATACTCCACCTCTGCATCAGCTAATGCCGTCCTTGCTGCCCAACTCCAAAAAATTGGTTTATGTCTTTCAACCAATAATCCTCTCTTAGCCACTTCACAAAGTGTTCTATATATATTTGCTTCAAATTTAAAATCCATTGTTAAATAAGGATTCTCCCAATCTGCGATAATCCCCAAAGATTTAAATCTCTCTTTTTGAATATCCACAAATTTAGATGCATGATTACGACAAATCTCTCTTAATTTACTCTTTTGCATCGCCTCTTTTTTGCTTTTACCAAGCTTTTTTTCCACCTCTTGTTCAATTGGTAGCCCATGACAATCCCAACCTGGAGTAAATCTTACAGACTTTCCTTGAAAATAGTTATGTTTAATAATTATATCTTTTAGGATTTTATTAAGTGCATGACCGATATGAATATCACCATTTGCATAAGGAGGTCCATCGTGAAGAGTAAATGACTCTGCATCTTTTCTATTTGCTTTCATCTGCTCATAAACATTCTCATCAGCCCATTTTTTATATCTTTTTGGCTCAAGGTTTGGCAAATTGCCTCTCATTGGAAATTTTGTCTTTGGAAGTAGTAGTGTATCTTTATAATCCATTTTATCTTACCTTAGTTCTTTGAAATTAAATAGATTATAGCAAAACAAGTTAATAATAGTTTTAATTTGATAAAAAAGAGAAATATGATATAATTTTATAAAATTGAATATTGAATATTTAAGGGATATATAGTGAAAGAATATAAAGTTGTAACATATAAAGAGGGGATTATTAAAGCTATACTTTTTGGCGAAGCTAGAATCAGACCAAAAAAGCTTACTAAGTTTTTAAATGTCTTTGCACAAGATGGTTGGGAGAGTATCACAATGGATAAAGCCACTCAAAGGGTTTTTTTTCTGTTTGCAAGAGAGACTTATACCATTGTATTTCATAAAAATAAACCTATAGGACAAAAGGTTAGAAAAATAGAAATCCCACCAAAACAACCAAATTTTAATGAGATTAATATACCATCAAAAAATTAATACTCTTGTTTAAAGAAAAATCCATTATCAACCAAAGTATTTATAATCTCTTTTTGATGAGTTTTCCCTTTTGTCTCCAATGATACAGAGACATTAGCATCACCAAATTTTAAATCTGTAGAGGTTCTATCATATCCAATTTTAACAATATTTGCTCCAACTTTTGTAAGAATTTGAGTAAATAACATTAAACTACCAGGTTTATCAACAAGTGTTACTCTTAGTCTCATCTTTCTATTAGATTTCATTAAACCTTTTTCTATAATAAGAGATAGCATTGTTACATCAATATTACCACCACTTAATACAATAGCAATTTTACTGTTAGGTGCTAACTTTATCTGTCCACTCAAAACTCCAGCTACTCCAACAGCACCAGCACCTTCAACCAATATTTTTTGTTTCTCTAGTAAAAATAAAATTGCGTGAGCTATTTCATCTTCATTTACAAGTTCCATATTATCAACATCTTTTAATATATGCCTTAGAGTAATTAAAGATGTATCTCTTACTGCAATTCCATCAGCAATAGTTCTTACGCTAATTGAATCTATAGGAGTTTTCTTATCAAAAGATTGTTTCATCGCAGGAGCTCCAGCAGAAGCTACACCAATAATTTTAATATTTGGTTTTAATGCTTTAATAGCTGTTGCAATTCCAGAGATTAATCCTCCACCACCAACTGGTACAATAATTGCATCTAAATCATCAATATCTTCTAATATCTCCAACGCTACAGTCGCTTGTCCTGCCATAACTTTATCATCTTCAAAAGGGTGAACAAAATGATAATTTTTACTCTTTGCATATTTTATAGCATACGCATATGCTTCATCATAGTTTACACCACTTAAAATAACATTTGCACCAAGCTCCTTTACCCCTTGAGTTTTTGTTAAAGGGGTACTTTCTGGCATAACAATAGTAGCATCAATTCCAAAGTGCTTTGCCGAAAATGCAACACCTTGTGCATGATTACCAGCACTTGCAGCGACAATCCCATTTATATTTTTATCTTCTTCAACTAATGAAGCGATAGCATTAAATGCTCCTCTTAACTTAAATGCACCTGTTTTTTGCAAGTTTTCTTTTTTAAGATATATCTTATAACCTGACTTTTCACTTAATATTGGTGCATGAGCTAAAGGTGTATGATGGACAATCCCTTTTAGTCTTTTATATGCAATATTTATCTCTTGTATATTTAACATTTTTTTTCCTAAATTCTAATTACAAAATTCTATCTTAAATTACTAAAATAACTCTTAGATAATTATGATACAATAAGATATAAATTCAATTAAGAGGATATTAATATATGCAATATATGTTTGAACAAGGTTTTTTAGGAACAAGAGCTCCTTTCTTTATGGATTTTACAACTTTAATAGTGGCTCTTTTACCATTTTTAGTTATATTTGCTATATATTTTGCAAAAAAAAGAAACTACTCAACACATGCTTTTTTACAAATAGTTATCTTATTTATATCACTAGTTATTATTGGATATTTTGAATATGGGGTTCGTTTGGGTGGTGGATTTGAGGAATATATAAAAGAGAGTTCGGTTGATTTAACTCTTGCATTATCAATTTTGATATTACATATTATTATAGCAACTATTACATTATATCTTTGGATAGAGATAATTATTAAAGCCAAAAAGAGGCAAAATCTATCATCATATAGTCATAAAGATGCAGGGATAAGAGTATTTAAAGGTATAGTTTTAACATCTTTAAGTGGTATTTGGATATATATTATTTTATTTATAATATAGGAGTTTTATGAAAAATTTTTACTTAGTAATTATAGTTTTTATCTTGACTAGTTGTGGTGATAATAAATATTATGAGTCGATGGAACCTAGTGATGAAGAGGGAAGGGGTATCTCTTATTTATTTGTAGAGCAATATCCTGTGGTTGGATTAAAATATAAATGTGGTGACGATGAGTATGATAAGACAACAGATAATGGTGCTTTTGATTATAATAAAGATGATAGTTGCCGATTTGTTTTGGATAATAAAGAGCTAATGATAGTAAAACCAAAAAATCTTAAAGATGGAAGAGCTTATGAGATTACCGATGAGAATATTATTGATAAACTATATATAGCAGATTTAAGACTTGATTCAGGTAGAATAATTATATCATATTAAATAACTCTTTAAGAGAATAAGTTATATAATATAATATATCAAAAAAAGGAGAATATTATGAAGAAGATTTTCAATCTAATGTTAGCTCTTAGTATAGCAGTGATTATGAGTGGTTGTGGTGCTAGTGGAGAGATTTATGAGGGTGATGATAATCAACATATGCCACCAAATAATAATAACTATAATGATAATATTTATAGCGATACAGATGATGATTTTGGATATAATGATAATAACGATTATAATGATGATAGTGGCACTTATCAATCTATTGATATATATGATATAGATGAAGGTAGTTATACTATTACAGGATATAATAATTATGGCGAAGATATAGAGTTAAACTTTTATAGTGATGGCATTAGTTATTCATATTCTCGTGATTCTGAGTATTTTAATGGTACATTTAAGATTCTTTATGGCGAAATTCAAATGAGTGATAATCAAGGTGGTAGTTATGTATTAGTTGCTGAAAATGATGAATTAGTTGTTGGTAATAGTTATTTTTGTGATGCTTTAGGTAGAGAACTTACTATAACTTCTATTACTGGTGGTAGTTTATATTAATGTTTAAGAGAAATAAAAAAACTTTTTTCTCTTTTATTATAGTTTTGCCACTATTTTTATTAAATAGTTGTGGTTCTATATCAGATGATTATAAAGATATAGAAACGGCAACAGCATATTATCTTGATTCAGCAGTTGAGGGGATTGAGTACGATTGTGGTGATGCACCAAAAGGTACAACAGATTCTGAGGGTAAGTTTATATTTGAAGTTGGAGAAGGGTGTGAATTTTCTATTGGAGATAAAACTCTAAGAGATATTCATCCTGACGATTTAAGTGATAATATTAGGCTTGTTGAGACAAATTATCAATATGCACAACTACTTCAAACTCTTGATAATGATAGTAATCCAGAAAATGGGATTAAAATAATTCCTGATGTAGCAGATACTTTAAGTAAAATGGATTTAGCAATGGATTTTTTATTACCATCAATTATAAGTGACCTTTTTGAGACAAATAAGGCAACAATGGTAACACTATCAACTGCTCTTGAGGTTGTAGATGGATATAACGGTAGTTCTGTTAGCGAAAATGAGGCAAAAAATCATATAGCTAGAACAATAGAACAGTTAGAAAATAAACAGATTGAGTATATCAAACTTAGATAGTTACTTTTATCTTATTTTCTCCAAATCTAAATGAGAGGTTTCTAAAAACTCTCTCTCTTATAATATTATTATCAAATTATCTCATATTTATTAACAGAAGATAAAATCTTAAATTATTTTATGTTATAATAGAGACGATATTTTTTGATAAGGGATAAATATGCAAGAGAATGAATCTAGCGAGATGGTAAAGGTTGTTGATTTAGTGGATAATGAATCACAAGAGAACAAAAGTACAACACTTGTAGCAAAAGAAGAACCAAGTCTTGGAGAGCATGAAAAAGCAGAACATATTATTGTTGATGCTAAAAAAATTATCGAAGATGCCGAAACACAGGTTACGGAGTGTATGTTAATTTTAAATGATGATTTAAAGAGTTTTAAAGAGAGCAAAAAATCTCTTAAAGAGAAATCTCTTGAAAAATCAGAAACTTTATTAAAAAAGTTGGGCTTTAATTCTGATATGATTAGTGAAGATAAAAATGAGAAAGTTGAATTTGGCTATAAAGAGCAAGATAAAATTGAAAAAATAGATATAAAAAATGTATCTTCTGGTAAGTTTTCATCATTTATTCTCTCTTTAATCATAGGTGCTATTACAATCATAGGCTTATTATTCTTTGCATCTTCTGCTTTAAAGATAGATTTTGATATTAATAAAGTACAAGATATAGGTTATCTTGAACCTCTTTTAGTATGGATTGGTCAATTGTTTACTGCTGGTGCTAATATGATGATGGGACTTGGTGTATTGGCTGTGATAACTTTTTTAGTAATGTATATAATCTACAAAATAAGAGTTAGTTTAAAAGCTAGTCATAACCTAAGAGAAGCAAAAGATTCTCATGAACAAGCTGAATTTTATTGTACAAAAAAAGATGAGTGTAAAAAAGAGATAGAGAGAGTTGATGCTCACATTACAGAAGTTGTTAAAACACTTGATGTATATAGTGTATTTTTAGATGAACAAAATAGTAAACTACAAAGAATTTTATTTATAGAAGATAAACAAGATGACTTTGATTCATATCATTATAAATCTCAAATGATAATAGAGGCTACTCAGATATTAGTAGATAGTATCAATAATATGTTATCTGTTCCAATGTCAAAAGGTGGAATGTTGTCTATTGAGAGCGAAGAGGCACTATTTCAAACAAAAACAGCACTAAATATTTTTGCTCAAAAAACATATGATAAAAGTATAGAAGATATTCTATAAAAATATAATGTTTTAGACTCTACTATTAGGAGGAGTTGATGATAAAAAAATTATTTTTCTTTTTGTTGATGCTCTTTGTTATACCACTATATTCGCAAGAGTATAGTGCAGTTGTAATAGCATCATCACAAAAGTTAGAGACAGCAAATAATATAGCCAAAAAAATTAAATTAAAAGATTTAACTATAACAGTCAAACAGATTTCTGATTATTATTTGGTAATAGCCAAACTACCAAAAGCTACAAATAGATTTTTATCAATTATCACCTCTATCAAAAAAGATTATCCAGATGCTTTTGAAATAAACTATGATAGTTTTATAATACAATTGAATAGATTATCTATGAGTAAAAAAGAGATTTTTCATTTATACGCAAGTAATATTCCCAAAAAAGATATGCCTATACTAATAGCAATATTATTTTTAATATTAACATCTGCTATTTTATTCTTTTTATCTTCTCGTCAAAAAAGAAAATTTATGAAAGCACAAGAACGATTAATTAAGCAACAATTAGAGATTGAACAAGATATAGGAAAAAATTTATAACTAGAAGATAAGGATAAAGTATGAGAGTGATACTATTTATATTTTTAATATCATTAAATCTAAATGCACAGTGGAATATAAGCTCTATTATTATTGGTGAGTATACAACTCAAAAAGGTACTCAACAAGAGATAAGAAAAATTAAAGAGATTATCAAATTTGATAAAGATATGTTGCAGATAAAAAAAAGGGAAAAACTAACTATTGGTAGTTCTAAAGAGCTTGACAAATATATATTAGAGATAAAACCTTTTTATAGAGATATATCTCTTGCACTTTTTTATATTAAAATAAAAAAAATATATCCAAGTGCTTTTATATATAGATATGGTAAAAATAAAATTATAAACAATAAAGAGACTCCTTTATTAGAGGATGAAAAATATATATGGTATACTTTTAGCTTTATCTCCTTTTTGATAATGCTTATTTTATATATCGGTTTTAGGGAAAATCGAAGAATTAGAAAGATTCAAAAAGAGATGTTTGAAAAGCATCATAATTTATCTGAAGATCAAAAGAAATTACTCTCTTCTGTTGGAGAGAAAATACATGTTTCAACAAAAGATATGATTCAAGAGAGAGATAGAATCTTAGATGCTCCTGTGTCTAAGATAAATAAAGCATCATTTGATAAAAAACTTGAAAGTATTAGAGAGGTTGATAGTTCACTACTAGAGACAACCAATGATTTAATAGAATTTCTAAAAATAAAATCAGGTAAAATAGTTCTAAAAGAGGAGCCTTTTGATATAAGTAATCTCCTAAATGAGTCGGCTAATATTATATGTAAAAAATATAATGATAAAAATAATATTGATTTTATTTATGACATAGCAGATAATATACCTAAAATATTGGTGGGTGATGCAGGTAGAATAAATCAAATATTAATAAATCTACTTGAAAATGCTCTTAAATTTACAACTAGAGGTGAGGTGAAGGTTGAAATTTCTTTATTTGAAGATAAAAATAAAACTGAAAATATAAGATTTAGTATCAGTGACACAGGGCTTGGAATTCAAAAACATAAGTTGAGTAAACTATTTGAAGCCTTTACTTATGATGAAGATGAAAATACTAAAACAACAGATGATAATAACTCTTTGGGTCTATATATCACAAAAGAATTAATTATAAAAATGAATGGTAAAATTGATGCAACTAGCGTTTATGGAAAAGGTAGTATTTTTACATTCTCTTTCCCTCTTATTGATATTAATTCCATAGAAGATAAAAGTTTTGATTCTCTTGAGACAATATATAAACATCTTCCAAAACCAATCGCTGGAAAAAGTACAATGGTTTTAGATTCAAATAGTAATGCATCTTGGGCAACTCAACATATTTTTAAAATTTTCTTAGATAATGTATCAATTCAATCTAGCTTAGCAATTAAAGATAATAGTAGTCTTATTTCAGCAACAGAACTTCTGGTAATTGATGAGAAGTTATTAACACAAGAGATAATAGAAT
>CAYWFW010000077.1:0-5516 GCA_964457735.1 uncultured Sulfurovum sp.
AAGAAGTTCACGAACTTCCATCTCTACAAGCTCTAACATTTCTTCTTTATCTTCATCATCAAGTTGATCTTCTTTGTTTAAGAATACAACGATGTAAGGTACACCTACTTGTTTAGAAAGAAGGATGTGCTCTCTAGTTTGAGCCATTGGTCCATCAGTTGCAGCAATAACAAGAATAGCACCGTCCATTTGAGCAGCACCTGTAATCATGTTTTTAACATAATCGGCGTGACCTGGACAATCTACGTGAGCGTAGTGTCTATTTTCTGTTTCGTATTCTACGTGAGAAGTAGCAATTGAAATTCCTCTTTCTCTCTCTTCTGGTGCATTATCGATTGCATCGTAATCCATAAGCTCAGTATCACCTGCAACTGCAAGTACTGCTGTAATTGCAGCAGTTAGTGTAGTTTTTCCGTGGTCAACGTGACCGATAGTACCGATGTTAACATGCGGTTTTGTTCGTTCGAATTTTTCTTTAGCCATGCTATTCTCCTAGCGTAAAATATGTTTTAAAGGCAGTATTATACCTAAATGTTCTTAATGTACTACCTATATGGACAGAACTATTACATTTTATGTAACACTTTTGTCCATATTTGGTTCCTGGAGCCCATAGTGAGACTTGAACTCACGACCTCTTCCTTACCAAGGAAGTGCTCTACCCCTGAGCCATATGGGCATTAAAATATTATCAATTGACTCTATTATATATTTTGTAAAATTCTCATGAGTGCTTGTTGATTTGTAGTAATGTGAAGTTGTGTAAAGAATAATTCACATCAGCTCCCAGATTATACCATGGAGCGGGCGAAGGGATTCGAACCCTCGACAGCCTGCTTGGAAGGCAGGAACTCTAGCCACTGAGTTACGCCCGCATAGGTAAACATGGTGGTGGGTGAAGGATTCGAACCTTCGAAGACGTAGTCAGCGGATTTACAATCCGCCCTCGTTGGCCACTTGAGTAACCCACCAACCGTTATAAAAATTGTTTTTATTTTTACTGGTCAAACACTGATAATTATATTTTAATGGAGCTGATGAAGGGACTCGAACCCCCGACCTGCTGATTACAAATCAGCTGCTCTAGCCAACTGAGCTACATCAGCGCCATTTCCTTTTGAGTAAAACTCTTAAGGGACTGAAATTATATATAAATTTTTCAATAAAGTCAAGGGTTTTTTACATTTTTTTAAAATTTTTTACATTTTAAGTATTTTGCTATAAAAAAGAATATAGAATTTAAATTAAGAAGTGATATAATTTGTCCGTTTTAGTAAATTAAATTAAAAAAGAGTATTGATGATAAGAGTAGAATTTTTAGGACCAATGGGAAGAAGTCCTATTGATATTAATGTACAAAGTTTAAGAGAGTTAGCTTCAAAGCTAAAAGAGGATAAAGATATAGCCTCTTGGCTTGATAAAAGTGCTGTTGCAGTTAATGACAGTATGGTTAGTGATTTAGATTTAATACTTAAAGATGGCGATAGAGTATCTATATTACCCCCTGTTTGTGGTGGTTAAAATGGAACTTTATGATGGAGCATTAGATACAAAAGAGATTTTTGGCAGATGGTTAGATGAACAAAGTAGTTCAAATTATGGGGCTTATATCCCTTTTGTTGGAACAATTCGTGCAGAGGATAAAATTGAAGCATTGAGTTTTGATATTTATGAACCTATTCTTCAAGTATGGTTTGATAATTGGGTGATAAAAGCAAAAGAGAGAGGTGCAATTGTAAAGATGGCTCATGCAAAAGGTGATGTAAAAGTTCATACTAGCTCTTATATATCAGCTGTATTTTCTCCAAAAAGACGAGTAGCATTGGAATTAATTGATGAATTTGTAGAAGATTTTAAGGCAAATGCCCCAATTTGGAAATATGATGTAATTGATGGAAAAAGAATCTATGCAGAAGATAGAAGTACTCCAATGAATGGTGCAGGACTTTTATCATAAGATAGGGGGTTAGGTATTGACTGTTTCATTCACTTTTTCACAAAACACTCAACTCCAGACCCTTAGCATTTAAAAAGAAATATAACAAAAAATAAAAAAGGATAAAAGATGTCATTTATTCACTTTGATGAGTCTATTAATATATTAAACTCAATTGAGATTAATAATTATAAAAGAAAAAAACTATATTTATGTGATGCGTTAGGATATACTTTGGCAGAAGATATAATCTCAACTAATAATTCTCCTGAGTTTCCAACTTCTGCAATGGATGGATATGCAATTAAATTTACAGACCAAGAGTTAAAGAGATTGCAAATTAGCTCTATTAATCCAGCAGGAAAAGAGCTAGAAGATGAGGTAGAGCATTCAAAGTGTATTAAAACTTTTACAGGTTCTCTTATGCCAAAAGGTTCAGATACCCTAATTCCTATTGAAAATGTTGAGGTTGATGGGGATTATATTAATATTAATGAGCCTGTTGAGTTTGGATTTTCTGTACGTGAAATAGGCGAGAATTATATTAAAGACCAAATACTTATTACAAAAGATACAAAGATTGATTTTGCAGAGATTGGAGTGATGGCAAGTTTAAATATTGTTTCTGTATTGGTGTATGATAAGCCAACTGTATCAATAATATCAACAGGAAGCGAACTACTAGAATTAGGAGAAACTCAAACTAACTCTTCTCAAATACGAAGTTCTAATAACTATATATTAGAAGCTATTGTAAAAAAATATGGAGCATTTCCTATGCAGATGGGTTGTATCTTAGATGATAAAGAGACAATTACAAAAAGTATAAAAGAGGCACTTGAACAAAGTGATATAGTTGTAACAACTGGTGGAGTGAGTGTTGGAGATTTTGACTTTGTTAAAGATGTAATTAGAGAGATTGGATGTGAAGTACTTTTTAAAGGCGTAAGGGTAAAGCCAGGGCAACATATTATGGTTGCAAAAAAAATATCACAAGAGAGTGATAAATTTATTATTGCTCTTCCTGGATTTGCATATTCATCAACGATTACAGCACTATTATATCTTGTCCCTTTGATTGCAAAACTTCAAAAAGCAAACAATCCTATCAAAAGAGTAAAAGCAAAACTTTTAGAACCATTTATGAAAAGAGCTAAAAAAGCAGAGTTTACAGCATGTAATTATTCTTTAGTAGATGGTAACTATAAGATTGATTTTAAAGATAAAAAGGTAGGAAGTAGTGCAATTTTAACGAATATGCTTGGTAATATTGCAATTTTAGAGACAAGTGAAGATGATAAAAGTAAATCTATAGATGATGAAGTAAATATACTATTATTAAAATTTTAGATATAATTGCAAAAAGATAAAGATTAAGTAAAATATAATAAAAATAGGGGATTAAAATGGGACAAACTATAACAGAGAAGATATTTTCACAACACGCTAACAAAGAGGTAAAAGCTGGAGATATAGTAAGAGTTGATATTGATATGATTATTGGAAATGACATTACTACACCAATATCAATCAAAGCTTTTGAGGAGAGTGGAGCAGAAACTTTGGCTCGTCCTGATAATTTTTGTATAGTGATGGATCATTATATCCCTGCCAAAGATATAGCATCAGCAAATCAAGCAAAGATTAGTAGAGAGTTTGCCTATAAACATAATCTAAAAAACTATTTTGATGAAAAAGATATGGGAATTGAACATGCACTTTTACCTGAAAAGGGGCTTGTAATTTCTGGTGATGTGATAATTGGAGCAGATTCTCATACTTGTACTCATGGGGCATTAGGGGCATTTGCTACTGGAATGGGTAGTACAGATTTAGCTTTTGGAATGATAACAGGTGGAAACTGGTTTAAAGTCCCAGAGACGATTAAAGTAGAACTTAGTGGCAAACCTGCTCAACACATTTATGGAAAAGATATAATTTTAGAACTTATAAGATTAATTGGAGTTGATGGTGCATTATATCAAGCGATTGAATTTACTGGTGATACAATTGGATATTTAAATATGGCAGATAGATTTTCAATCTGTAATATGGTGATTGAAGCAGGGGCTAAAAATGGAATTATTGCTGTTGATGATATTACAAAAGAGTATCTAAAAGAGAGAGGTGAAGCAAATGGAGGGCTTAGAGATGAGCCAATTTATCACTATGCTGATGAAGATGCCTCATATTCACAAGTAATCAAAATTGATGTAGCTAATCTATCTCCTGTTATTGCATATCCATTTTTACCATCAAATGGTAAGAGTATGGAAGAGGCTGTAAAAGATAATTTAAAAATTGACCAAGTGATGATAGGAAGTTGTACAAATGGTAGAATTGAAGACCTTAGAATTGCTTCTAAGATAATGGAGGGCAAAAGAGTAGCAAAACACACTAGAATGATAGTTACCCCTGCTACGCAAAAAATCTTACTTCAAGCACAAGAAGAGGGATTATTAAAAATACTTATTGAAGCTGGAGCAGTGGTAAGTAATCCAACTTGTGGTGCGTGTTTGGGTGGATATATGGGAATATTAGGTGATAATGAGAGATGTGTAGCTACAACAAATCGTAACTTTGTGGGTAGAATGGGTTCAAGAACATCTGAAATATATTTGGCAAATTCAGCCGTAGCAGCTGCTAGTGCAATTGCTGGAAAATTAGTTGACCCTAGAAGTTAGTAACTAATGTTACGCATATTTAGATTATTTTAAAAATTCAAGGAATTGCCCAAATACAAATGAAATAAGCAATATAATGGTGGGTTTCACCCACCCTACTAATGGTTTTTTGCCGTAGAGTGGGTGAAACCCACAAAAATATTATATTAAAAATTCTTATTTCATTGACATTAGGCTATCCCCTTGTGGGTACCCTAAAATATAGATAATTATAAATATTTATATAAAGCGCGTAACATTAGTTATTAAATAGTATATCATAATATTTACAATATAATTCATTTTTTTAAAAGTGATTTAGTATTAAATGCCAAAAGAAACATTTTCCAAACAGAAAAAATCATTAATCCATAGGCTACTAGTTTAACTAAAATAGATATTGCATTATCATATGCCAGTACTCCCAGAGAATCCAAGATATAATTAAAATCATGATAACCATCTTGACCAAGAAAAGATTTATAAGCTGGTAGAAATAGACCTTCATGAGCTGTTGATATATACCAAGAAGTATAATGTAAAGATAAACCTGTAAAAAATATTCCTATCCAAAGTCCAACATAATTTGCTCTTAATTTATAATAATAACCTATACCTAATGGAAAAAGAACTTGAAAGATTGTACCGTTTAAAGCTGTTATAAATTTTTGACAATCAAGTATATAACAAACACCATGACCACCCTCATGTACTATTCCTAAAGTTTGATAGGATATAAAAAAGTATAGATTAAAAATCATCTGTAAATAAGAATTATCATTGGTTTGAATATTTCCATAAGGTGCATATTTAGAAAATAAAATTAAAAAAAGAAAAAATATTATAAAAATAAGTTTTTTACTAGATGGAGAAATTTCTTCTTTTTTATCTTTTATATCTTTTTTAAAAAAATAATC
>CAYWFW010000078.1:0-31202 GCA_964457735.1 uncultured Sulfurovum sp.
CTATCAACTTTTGGTTTAAGAGAACACAAATTTTCACTTAGTTCTCGTGGAAGCATAGGGAAAGATTTATGAGGGAAATATGTGGTAAATGCTCGTCTTTTTGCTTCTATATCAATTGGCGAGAAATACTCAACATACTCACTAACATCAGCGATAGCTACATATAAGATATAATTTTGTTTATCAAAAAATATTGCATCATCAAAATCTTTTGCAGTTACTGGGTCAATTGTGCAAAAGTTCAAATCTGTTAAATCTATACGATTAGGATATTTGCTTTTATCCACAAAATTATCTATCGCTTTAGCTTGAGATATACAATCTTCATCAAATTTATCTTTTCTATCATATAAAGCCAAAGATATTTTTTCATCTGTTTTTGGTTCACTTAAAATCCCCAAAATCTCTATCACTTTTCCATCTTCATTATCAACTTTTAACACAGTACCATTTTTTAGAATACTAATATCCATACCGTCCATATATGCTTGTGTTGGTAAAGCCGTTTTTATATCTATAATTGATAATTTTTTATCTTCATCAATTACAGTATATACAATAGAAAAATCGTAAGCTCTTTTGATAACCATTACAATTTTTGCAGAAGCTCGTCCCCTTTTGGCAATAATTCTCCTTGCGATAACCACATCACCATTTTTTGCACTTCCAATATCAGACTCTTCAACAAGTAAATCTCTTTGTTCTTTTGTTTGAGATTCAATAAAAGCCTTTGTATTTGGTGGCTTTGATAGATATAATCGCCCTGATCTATATATACTTTTTAATCTCCAAAGAGAATTAATCTCTTCTAACGCTCCAATTTTTTGTAGCTCATCAAACATAAAAACTTCATCAAGTTCTATATCACTCCTTAAACAACCATCATTTATCTGTATTTCAAACGGACTCATATTATTTTTTCTTCTTTTCAATTTTTAAAATTTTTTTTTGTTCAACATCATTAATCCAACTTAAAAAGTCAAATACACCAAAATATCCCGTAACTCTCTCATATAACTCTTTTTTAGGGCTATAAAAAAAGATGGTTGGAACATACTGAACCTCTGGTAGATATTTTTGTGCTTCTTTTGAATCTTTTAGAGTTTTAACCAAAATATAATTTTCTAATTTTTTAAATATCTTATCATCTAAAAGTGTATGTTTTGTCATCTTTTTACACCATTGACAATGATTACTTGATGCAAATACCATAACTGTTTTATTCTCTTTGATTGCTTTGCTAAATGCTGTTGGTATATCTTTTTCCCATTTTAATTCATTTGCAAATATAAAACTACCTAGCAATAATAATATAACTATTAATTTTCTCATTATCTCTCCTATATAAAATATAAATAGATTATACAGAAAAATATATATAAACTCACACTATTAAAATTTAATAACATTATGATAAACTGTTAAAATATGAAAGAGGAGGCTAACATGGAGTATATGGAAGTGTTAGGTGCTAATGGTAGCAGGGCAAAAAATATTTTTACTACATGTTTTAGAGTCTCAAGAAATGTAGTTATAGATGCTGGAAATTTAATTAATATTCCAAAAGATGAAATTATGGATATAGAACATATTTTTATCTCACATACACATTTAGACCACATCGTTGATATTGCTTTTTTAATAGATAATACATTTACTCACCGTACAACTCCTCTTAAGATTTATGGATTGGCTCATAGCATAAGTATCTTTAAAAAAAATATTTTTAATTGGGATATATGGCCAGATTTTAGTTGCCTAAAACTTCCCAAACAAAATAATAATAGTATAGAGTTTATTATTATAGAATATAATAAAAAATATATTATTGGTGATATAAGTCTTACTCCAATAAAAGCAAATCATACTGTTGATTGTAGTGGTTATTTGATTAAAAAAGATAAAGATAGTATACTGTTTTCTGGAGATAATTACAAAAATAAAGAGCTTTGGAATATAGTTAATAAAGATAAATCAATTAATAATGTAATCTTAGATGTATCCTTTCCAAATAGATTCTCTAATATTGCAAAACTTAGCAAACATCTAACACCAAAAGATTTACAAGATGAGTTAAAACTACTTAAAAGAGAAGTTAATATATCTGTATTTCATATCAAGCCAATACTTCAACAAGAGGTGATTAAAGAGCTTTTAGATATAGGGATAAAAAAGTCTCATATATTAGTTGGTGGTGAAAGAATAAGATATAAAGATGGTGTTATAACAAGAAAAAAAGAGTCTGTAACTGATGTAGATAAACTAAAAAGTTTAAATAAAATTGGTATGTTATTATCATCAGAACATAATATCTCAATGCTACTAGAGAGTATTATTGTTCAAGCTATATCATTAACAAATTGTGATGGTGGGACTTTATATTTGATGAAAGATGATAAAATTCATTTTTATATTGCTCAAACCAAATCTCTAAATATTCTTATGGGTGGTTCTCATGAGAGTATAAAATGGTCACCTATCCCTTTATATATAGATAATCATATTCCTAATAAACAGATAATGGCAGTATGTTCAATCTTAGAAGATAGAATTATTAATATATCAGATGTCTATGATGATTCAGAGTTCTATTTTGAAGGTGCAAAGATGTTTGATAAAACAAATGGTTATAAAACAAAATCTATACTCACTGTACCTCTAAAAAATCATAAAGATGAGATGATAGGAGTATTGCAATTGATTAATAAATTAGATAAAGATAACAATCCTATATCATTTGATTCATTTGACAAAGATATTACACAATCACTTGCATCACAATCTGCAATTGCAATTACTAATGCAAATTTGATAGAGGATTTTGAAAACCTTATTGAGTCATTTTTACATAGTCTTATTTATATAATAGGGGAAAAATCTCCCCATACAGCATCTCATATACGCCAAATGGTAACAGTAACAAATATGATTATAGAAGCAGTGGATAAAGATCAAGGTATATTTAAAAATATATCTTTTAATGAGGAACAAAAAGATGAGATAAATCTCTCGGCTCTTATGCACGATATAGGAAAACTATCAACTCCTGATATTATCTTAAATAAAATAAATAAGTTACATATAATTTGCGATGCTATTGAGAGAATAGAAAGCAGATGTGAGATTATTAAAAGAGATATAGAGATTGAATTTTTAAATTTTAAGATAGATAATCTAAGTTCTAATAAAATTCCTGCAAAATCTGGAACTGGTGCTTTAGCTCCAGCTTTTAGTGAGGCTAAAGCCATCACTTCCGATAAAATCTCTAATAATAGTATTGAGATAAAAAGAATAGAAGATATATTTACAAAACAGGTTATCCAAATCAATAATAGATTAGAGATGATAAGAGATTTTAATAAAGGTAGTGAATTTTTAACCCAAGATAAGATAGATTTTATAAACTCAATGGCAATGATACCAATAAAGGTATTTAAAAAAGAGTATTATCTAATTACCAAAGATGAAGCCAAACTTCTATCTATATCTAAAGGGACACTAAGTAAATCAGAGAGAGATATAATAAATAATCATGCTACTGTTACTCAAAAAGCTCTTAATATGTTATCATTTCCTCAAAAATATAAGAATGTTCCTCAAATATCAGGAAACCATCACGAAAAAATCAATGGTACTGGTTATCCAAAAGGTTTAGTAGATAATCAAATATCTTTTGAAGCAAGAATTTTGGCAATTGCTGATATATTTGAAGCTCTTACCTCTACAAAAAGAGAGTATAGAAAACCAAATAGTGTTGCAGATGCTATGAAAATATTATATTTTATGGCAAAAGATGGAGAACTTGATAAAAGTTTAGTTAAATTTTTTTATGACTCAAAACTATATATCAAATATGGACAACTAATAAAAAGTAATAATTTAGATGAACTTATAGGTTTTGATTTTAATAATCTATGATACAATGATATTTAATTTTAATAAGGAACTTTTATGTCATCAAATCAAATTTATAATATACCAAATCTACTAGCTTTTATACGGTTATTATTAGCTCCATTAATGTTTTTTCTTCTTGTGAATCGTGATTATTATATTTTTAATGAGATTCATGATAGTTGGCTTGATTTTTTTACTGCCTTTATATTTGTTATTGCGAGTGCAACAGATTTTTTTGATGGATATATTGCTAGAACATTTAATCAAATCACAATGATGGGCAAGATTCTTGATCCTCTTGCAGATAAGATGCTAACTCTTGCAGGGTTTTTAGGTTTAATGATGCTTGATCGTGCTAATGAATGGGCTGTATTTCTAATTCTTACAAGAGAACTTTTTATCACTGGTTTAAGAGTTTCTGCCGTAGCTCAAAATATTGATATTGCCGCATCAATGACAGGAAAAGTAAAAACTGTGGTTCAGATGATTGCTATTGGCTTTTTACTAATGAATTGGTATGGTGGCGATATTATATTGTGGATTGCTGTTGCTTTAACTCTTTATTCTGGATATGAATATGTAAGAGACTTTTTTAAAGGGGTTAAATAAAATATGGCTTTACGAGATATAGAGTTTAAAAATACGATAATAAATATAAGCTATGAGATAATAAATCCAACTAAGAAAAAGAATATTATAATTTTGCATGGTTGGGGTAGTAATAAAGAGATTATGAAACAGGCTTTTTCAAAAATTATGAAAGAGTATAGACATATTTATATAGATATGCCAGGATTTGGTAAAAGCACAAATCCAATAATTTTAACTACTAATGATTATGCACAAATTATAAAGATATTTTTAAACTCTCTAAATTTAAATATTGATATAGCTATGGGACACTCTTTTGGTGGAAAAGTGGCAACTTTATTAAATCCTAAATATTTAATTCTACTTTCTAGTGCTGGAATTATTACAAAAAAGCCTTGGAGTGTTAAAGTTAAAATTGCAACATTTAAACTTTTAAAACCTCTTGGAATGAAAAAAATAAGAGAACTTTTTTCTAGTACTGATGTCAAAGGGATGAGCCACGAGATGTATGAAACATTTAAAAATGTGGTAGACGAAGACTTTACAAGTCAATTTTTAAAATCAAAAAGTAAAGCAATTTTATTTTGGGGAATAGATGATACAGCTACACCATTATACACAGGAAAAGAGATTAATACTTTAATTAAAAATAGTATATTTTATCCACTAGATGGAGATCATTACTTCTTTTTGAGACATAATAAATTTATTGAAAAAGAGATTTCAAATTATCTAAAAAATATATAATATGAGTGAGCTTTATCACTCCTTTTCTATATAACAAAGATTAAGCATTACTATTTAAAGATAAAGTAGACTTATTCAAGATACTTGTATGACAAATATTTTGAAAATCACAATATCCACATACTTTATCATCACTATCATTAAAGCCAAACTTACCATTTTGTATATTATCACGAGTTGTAAAAATAAGATTCTTTAATTCCTCTTCATAGTTATCACTATAAAGTTCATAATCTTTAATATTCTCATTTGATAAATTTGCAAAGTGATAATATGGTTTATCCCCTTTAAAACTAAGAAGAGAAGCGTAATAATTTTTATCTGTAAACTGCTGTTTTACATATAAAATATACAAAGCTAACTGCACATCTTTTAACTCTCTTATCTGCTTTATTTTTTCACTATCCAAATTGGAAATCATCTTTTTTGACTTATAATCAATCACATTTACCACACTTTTAAGTATATCAACTCTATCGATTACACCTTTAATAAATATATCATCACTATTAATACCACAAGCATTAAGATTTTTATCTAGTGCAAATTGATATTCAAATTTGGAATCTTGAAAATAGTTAAGTTCACTCGCTTTTTCAATGTAATAATTTACAAATTTAGCCAATAGACCATATTTATTATTATCTTTTAAGCCCGATTGTAGAGTATTAAAAAAAAGTCTATGGTGAATGGTTTTCTCTATTGTATCACTTTTTTTACTAAAAATCTTATAAGCATCTTCTGAAACTTGATACATCAATTCAAATAATCTATCCAAATCAATATGAGTAATTTTTCTATCTCTTATTCTCTTACCAAATAACTCATAACAAAGGTGCATTAAACTTCCTTGTTCCATCACATCAAACCCCTCTTGAGTTTCAGTTGGTGCTTGAATCTTTAATCTATTTGAGTATAGATAAGCTAGAGGGCAAGAGATATATTTATTAATTTGAGAGGCTGATAGAGTAATCTCTTTAAATCCACTAACCCCAATACCATCAAACTTAGTTAAATCTTGGCTCAAGATACTCTTATAATACTCTTTTATATTTTCATCTGATATAACTGTTTTATTTTTTAATGATAATTGGTTAGGGCTATTTATTTCACTAATATCAATATTATAATCAAACTTATTATCCAATAAAATAGATGGCATCAACTCTCTTTTACCACTATAATTAGCAGTAACTATATATAAATTATCAGTTAATCTCTTAAGTTCATCTAATCCAGTTTTTGCACTTGTAAAATAATTATTTGCATAGAAATATTGTAAATCTTCATCATAACTCCACAAAAAATTATCACTACCACTTCTAGGAAAACGATTAATATCTCCTCCAATAAAAATAATATGGTTATATTTATGTTCGCTTCCGACCAAATCACTTAACTCACACAACTCAATACCTATTTTTTTATCACTTATCTTAAACGATGATTTAATATTTTGTTTTATCTTATTGCTAAGTTCTAAATCAAGCTTTTTATATAATTTATCAATAGATTTAATCTTTGAACTATACCTATTAAATACCTCTTTTACCTCTTGATTTTCACCACTAAAATATGAGGTAAGGGACAATCCTACGGAACTATAACCACTAATTTGATACTCATCACATAACATTTTATAAAACTCATTATACTCTCTTATATTATCTGCTACTAATAAAATATCATTAGAAGTAACACCATCTTCCATAAGCTTTCTAATAATTTTAACAGCAGTTCTAGCCTCATCAACTCTATCAAAAACTTCAATTGAAGGTTTTATTATATTTATTTTTGGTGAGGCTAAAGCCATCACTTCCGATGAGATTAAAGGTATCACCTGTGATGATTTAAGTAAAATTTTCAAGATATTATCTTGCTGTTTAGACTTAATAAAATTTATATCTCCAACCATAAAATTATCAACATATATTTTATTAAATTTATATCTAAAATTCTTATCCCATTGTAAAAATACAAGATTCTCTATATCTGATATATCTACTAATTTATGATTCTTTTTATATTCTTGATATTTTATATTAATTATTTGTATAGCTTCTAATTTCTTTCCATTAAGTAAACTATCAAAACTAATATTATTCCTTGCACACTTAACTAAAAAAGAGTATATCACCCCTAAACCATCAGAATCACATCTAAAATAATCAAAATACTCAATATGATTATCTTGAATTATCTTATAAATAAGAGATGAACCCAAAAATGTATTGATTACACTTGCAAAATTATTTTTTTCAAACTCTTGTAATATCAACTCATCTAATGTCATAACCACACATAATCCACCAACCAAATGCTTAATCTCTGTTGCTCTTTTTTGGCTAATTGTTATATATAAATCTCTATCCATTTTATAATCCTTTAAGCTTTCAAGGAATAGAAGTAAATTAAAACCAAATTTTTAAGATAAATTACTCGGACACGATGGCTTTAGCCTCGTCTATGTAGGAGAGGCTAAAGCCATCTCATCCAAAAAATTTTATAGGTTTTATTTATTTTCTAATCTTAAGTAATATTTAAAGGGCAACCACAAAGGATTACCTCTTATCTAAATCTCTTCTTTTTTTGAAACAAAACCAACAAGTAAAAGAGTCAAAAGCATAAGTAAAATAATAGACAAGCCACTAGATGAATCTGCACTATCAATTTGACCTTCACAAATACAACCTAAACACTCTACAGTAATTTTAGCTCCTGCTACTTTATCACCATCCTTATTAAATACACTATACTCAATGGGTGTAGGTGAACCAACAAGTAAAGGATCAGGTGTAAATGTTACCGTTCCATTTTCATTTACTTGCCAAGTTCCCTCTCGTGGAACAGTTATAGTTTTACCATCTGTTGAAATTTCAGTACCTGGTACCGAAAAACCTTTTGGCAAAAGTAATATTACAGATGTTTTATCTAAATTTCCATTATCATCGCTAAGAATATCAATAGTAACAGGAACTCCAGGATCTATTTTACCAATATCATCTCTTGCTTTTATAGGATAATGAATCTCAACTTTACCATAATTTGTTGATTCTCCTTCATGGTTTTTAACAATATATTCAATAGGAGTCGGATCACCTAAGAAACCATCAAAAGGGGTAAATGTTATTTTATCTTCATTAATAATCCAAGTACCCTCACCCTCCACAATCAATGAATCTCCAGGATTATCAGTTCCTTTGATTTGTAAAGTAGACAACACAGGGTCTTTGATTGGATCATTAGCAAATATATCTACAGTTACAGAGTCTTTCCCCGCGACTGCATCCTCTGGTAATTCAATAACATCATCTTTAACCTCAGGATAACTTACATAAATGGTTGCACCACCAGTAATTGGCTTACATCCATTTAAGGTATTAACAATATATTTAATCTCTGTTGCCATACCCTTAAACCCTTCTATTGGAGTAAAAATAATTAAACCTTTCTCATTGTCAATACTCCATATACCCTCATTTGCAATCTCTATAATGCTCACTAATTCATCATTCTCATCAATAAATATCAAGCTATCATAGTCAAATTGATTACCCACAAGTATATCATTTTCAAACACATCAATATGAGCAACTTCATCCCTTAAACCTTCAAAGAAATCATCATTAATAACAAACTCACCACATTCATCATCAATTGCTAAAGCAGGAACAGTAGGTGTTGTTGGAGTAAGCTCTATAGTTTTATTTTCATCGGGTTTAGTAATATTGTCTTCAATTGGAGTTTCAATAACCTTATTATTAGGTTCATCTACCTTAGGAGTTATCGCCTCAACTAGCTTATCTTTAATAACAGTAATAATAACAACAGCAGTATCTCTATCGCCATCACTATCTTCTATAGTATAATAAAACCTATCATCTCCACTAAACCCAATATTAGGAATATAAATTATAGTTCCATTATCTTTTAAAATCAATATACCATTAGATGGTTTTTCAACATCAACCAAACTAATCTTGTCACCTGTTGTATGAGAATCGTTACTTAATAAATCAATAACTACACTTGTAAATTCATAAGTACTCACCCTATCAAGTTTTGCAATAGGAACACTTTGAGTCTCAAGAGGTGGTAAAACAATCTTAGGTTGTTCAATAATTGGCTTGGTAACTATCACCGTCACTACTGCCTTACTTTCATCACCATCATCATCAATAATCACATAACTAAATCTATCAACTCCACTAAAGCCATTATTAGGAACATACTTAACCAGCCCATTATCTAAAATCTCAACACTTCCTGATGCACTATTTTCAACACTTAATAAGCTAATATTCTCGTCCATAGTATGAATATCATTACCTAATATATCAATCTCCAAACTCACATCCATATCGGTCACAAACTTATCATCAAAAGCTATAGGGAAACTGCTTAACTCCAATACATTAACCCTAACGGTTGCCTCACTTCTTAAACCATTGCTGTCTATAATTTCATACTTAAACATATCCAAACCGATAAAGCCATCTTTAGGAACATACACCAAATTATCACCATCTTTGCTAATCACTCCACCACCTGAACTATTCTCGTCAAATCTTATTATCTCAAACTCATCACCATTTAAATCATAATCATTGTTCATCACTGGGATAGATATATTCTTATCTTTTAAAGTGCTAACTTCGTCATCTAACGCATCTATGCTATTCTCGAGAATCTCATTGTTAATTAGATAAATACCAATGTCCATAACCTCATTTTTTTCGCCTGATAAAATCTCTATAATATCGCTAACCCCATCGTTCCCAATATTGCTAAATAGATACCCATCGTCCACAATAAACTTAATAAAGTAACTGCTCGGCTTCACATCGCTAAACATATAATCCCCAGTCACAGTAATTAACCTATCAACCTCGCTTCCATTGATGTCATAAAGCACCACTTCAATCTCAATATTTACACCACTTTCACCATTGTCTTGCACACCATTAGCATTTTCGTCAAGCCAAATCTCATCGCCAATACTAGCAAGTTGATAAACCCCAATATCAATACTCATATTAGCATCAGCTGGATTCAATAAAATCATATCACTACGCATACTACTCGCATTCACATCACTGTTAATAGTTTGATTATCCTCATCACCTACATTCTGCTTGGTAATAACATACCCATCAGGCAACTCAACCTTGATATAATACTCATTAGGCTCTAACTCATCAAACAGATAAACCCCATCGCTAACAGTTATCTCTCTAATCAAATTATCATCACTGCTATATAACTGCACCACCATATCCATCTCAAAATTTAGCTCATCATCATCTTGTAGCCCATTGCCATTAACATCAAGCCAAATCCTGTCGCCAATTGATACACTCTCATACACACCCATATCAATACTTCTGTTGTCCTCGCCACTCCTCAACATCATCTCGCCACTACGCATATTAGCACCCACATCACTATCAATCTCATAACTGCCACGATTAGCCTTGGTCACTATATACCCATCAATCAGCTCAAACTCCACACTATAACCATCAGGAATCAAATCATCAAACAGATAAACCCCATTGTTACTATAAACCTCCCTAACCTTCTTGTTGTCGCTATTATAAAGCCTAACACTTATATTCTCATCAACGCCACTCTCGTTAAGGTCTTGAATTCCATTCATATTAGTATCGTACCAAATCCTATCCCCAATGCTCCCAAACTGATAAATACCAATATCCAAATTATCAAGATTAGCCCCACTGCTTAATACCACTGTATCGCTCTCAAAACTTTCAACACCCATATCGCTATCACTGCTATTGTCATCTCCCATACCCTGAGGACTCAAATAATACCCATCAGGTAAAATTACCTTGATACTATACTCGCTAGGTCTCAAACCACTAAATAGATACTCTCCATCATTAATAGTTATCTCTTGAATCTTTACACCCATCTTATACAGTTCCACCATAATATCGCCATCATAGTTTTGCTCATCTTCATCCTGCACACCATCAGCATTAGCATCAAGCCAAACCCTGTCACCAATTGATACAGGTTGATAAATTCCCATATCCCAACTCATATCATTCTCAGCTGGAGCTAAATTAGTACTAATAGTTCTAAGATTACTAACACCCACATCACTATCAACACCATCACTACTAACATCCCTATCTGATAATATATATCCACTAGGCAAACTAAACTGAATGTAATAATCATCAGGCTCAAGCTCGTCAAACAGATAAACCCCATTACTAATATTCTTTCTGCTAATCAAAGTCCCACTAGCATTATAAAGAGCCACACTAATAGAGCCAATATAATTAGATTCATCACTGTCTTGCACACCATTAGCATTAGCATCAAGCCAAATCCTGTCACCAATAGATGCTAGTTCATAAATCCCCATATCAATACTCAAATCCACATCGCCTGAATCAGAAATCTTAATCACATCACTACGCATAGTTGTCACATTAACATCACTATCTGTTGCATCATCTCCCCCAACATTCATTGGTGATAAAGCATAATTGTTAGGTAGCTCAAACTCCACTATGTACCCACTAGGAATCAAATCAATAAACCTATAAACCCCATTAACACTATTTTGGGTAGCTACCAATGAACCATTAACATCAAATAACTTGACCAACACTGGCACACTAACACCAGTCTCAGATACATCCCTAATACCATCCATATTAATGTCATACCAAATCTCATCACCAATAGATGCCTTTTCATAAATACCCATATCAATACTCAAGTTATTGTCACCTGAATAAATAGCAAATGAATCGGTAAACCCATCACCATTAACATCACTATTATTATTGTCTGTTGCTCTTGCTTTTGGAGATACATAATAATCCTCAGGAAGCTCAAATCCAATATAATATCTTTGGGGATTTAAATTGTTAAACAGATAGTTACCATCCGTTGTAGTTAAAGTTCTAGCAATTGATTTATTACCATCATAATATAAAGTTACATTAATCTCTTCATTTGTATTAATCTCTGATACATCTTGAACTCCATTTGCATTAGCATCAAGCCAAATTCTATCCCCAATGCTTACAGGAAGAAGTATACCAACATCTACACTTCTATTATGCTCATCACTTTTTAACTCAAAAGCATCACTATACCCTGTAGCATTTACATCACTATCATTAGCATCTTCACCACTATCTTTAACTGTAAATCTATAGCTAGTATTTAAATCACTAAACATAACATAATATTTTTCAGGTATTAAGTTATCAAACTGATATTCTCCATTTGTAGTAGTAACTATTTGAGCAACACTCTTATTGTTCTCATAATATAGCGTTACATCTATACTTTCGCTAATATTTAACTCCCCTATACCTTGAAGACCATCTCCATCATTATCAATCCAAATTCTATCACCTAATGAAGCATTCTGATAGATTCCCATATCCCAACTTAAATCATCAATCCCTGAAACAATATCAAAATCATCACTTCTTTTAGTTATAGGGTCTATATCACTATCACTATGATTATCTGTATTATCTTTAAAACTTATATGATAATTAGTTGGTAAAGTAAACTCCAAATGATAATTACCTGGACGAACCTTAGTAAATGTATAATTCCCATCATTAGTTAAAATAGTTACATTTGGCTCTAGTCCATTATTATCAACAAGAGTAATAGTAATATTTCCACCTATATAATTACCCTCACCAATATCTTGAATGCCATTAGCATTAGCATCTTCCCAAATTCTATCACCAACCTTTACAACTGGTTCATAGATACCTGCATCAATAGTTAAATTATTATCCCCTGAACTTAAAAATAGAGTATCACTAATACCAGTAGTTGCATTAACATCACTATCAATAGTATCATCATTTAATCTATCTTGTTCTGTGAATATATAAATATCACTAGGAAGAGTACGATTATCAAATACTACATAATAGTCACCTGGTTTCAAATCTTTGAATAAATAACCACTACTATTTGTCTCTTGTGTAATATTCACATCAAGATAAGTTGTACTATATAAAGTTACATTAACATCAGTTGCATTAATCTCACCATTATCTTGCAGTCCATTACCATTTGCATCAATCCAAACTCTATTACCCAAAGATGCTTTTTGATAAATACCCATATCAAGAGTTAAGTTATTATCTCCAGAGTGAATAGAAAATGGTGCTGTAAATCCTGCACTATTTGTATCACTATCATTATTTATATCATTACCTATATTTTTAGGACTTGTATAATATGTGGTTGGAATTTCAAATCCTATATAATAATTATCAGGGATTACATTTGTAAATTCATATTCTCCATTTGTTGCTGTTATTGTTTTATATATTGAGTCATTATTTTCATAATATAGTTTAACCTCTAAGTTTTCACTATAATTTCCCTCACCTAAATCTTGTACACCATTTGCATTTGTATCTACCCAAATTTTATCTCCAATTGTAATTGGTAGAACTATACCTGCATCAATACTTCTATTATGTTCATTTGAGATAAGTGTTATCTCTTCACTTTTTCCATTCTCATCTACATCACTATCTACACTATTATTATTTTCTTGATTTGCTAAAGTAAAGATATAATTTGTATCTAAATCACTAAATAATACATAATAACTTTGTGGTCTAATATGTTCAAATAGATACTCTCCATCTGCATTTGTTGTTGTTGATTGTACTTCGCTATCATCACTTACAAGATGTAGTTTTACAGTTACACCACTAACATTAAGCTCATTATTATCTTGAACTCCGTTACCATTTGCATCTATCCAAACTCTATCTCCTAAACTTGCATCTTGATAGATTCCCATATCTTGGCTTAAATCATTTATATTTGAAGTTAAGTCAAAGGCTTGTGTAATTTTTGTAGTTGGATTTACATCGTTATCAATTAAATCATCGCTTCCACTATTTTCATAACTTATTTTATAGCCAGTTGGTAAGCTAAATTCAACTTGATAATTACCTGGTCTAACATTTGTAAATAGGTAATCTCCATTGGTTACAGTAGCACTTTTGTTTGCCTCTCTATGGTTTGTATCATATAAAGTTACTGTAATAGATTGAGTCGTATTTTTCTCATTTACATCTTGGATTCCATCTGCATTTGTATCTTCCCATATTCTATCTCCTAGATTTATTGGTTTATAGATACCTGCGTCAAGACTTCTATTATGCTCGTTTGAACTTAGTTCTATAATATCACTTATTCCAGTAGTTGTATTTGCATCACTATCTTCTAACTCACTACTTCCTGTTATATTTTGTTCAGTAAATATATAACCTGTTGGCAAAGTTGCTTTATCAAAGATTACATAATAACTATCAGGAACTAGTTCATCAAATAGATATGCCCCATCAACTGTTTTCATACTACTTAGTTCATTTCCTAAACCATCATATAAAGTTACATTCACATCTGTAACATTTAGCTCACCTGAATTTTGCACTCCATCACCGTTATCATCATACCAAACTCTATTACCCAAAGATGCTTTTTGATAAATACCCATATCCCAACTTAAATCATTCTCACCAGTTTCAAGATTAGTTGTAATAGTTCGTAGAGTAATAGAATTTACATCAGTATCATTAGAATCAACTCCAACATCTTGTGGACTTATAAAATATCCCGTTGGAACGCTAAATGATAGATTATAATCAGTGGGAATAAGTCCTGTAAAGTGATAACTACCATCAGATATAATTTCACTTCTTGCAATACTCCCATTAGAATCATAATATAAAGTGACATTAATATCTTCATTTACATTATTTTCATCTATATCTTGAATACCATTTGCATTAGAATCTAACCAAATACGATTACCAATAGAAGCTAGTTCATACATACCCACATCAACACTAAAGTTTTTAGCATTAGAGTCCATAATAATTATATCAGTTTTCATAGTAGAATTTATATCGCTATCGTTATTATCATCACTACCCACAGAATTTTTAGGGGAAATTGCATAATTATCAGGTAAAGTAAATTTAAGATAGTAGTTTGATGGTATAAAATCGGTAAATAGATACTCTCCATTTGTTGTAATATTTGTATCTACTAATGTACCATCTTCATCCCAAAGCTCCACAGTAACAGCAACAGAGAGATTATTCTCACCTACATCTTGAATACCATTCATATTTGTATCATACCAAATTCTATCACCAATAGATATATTTTGATAAATACCCATATCAATACTAAAATCATCTTCATTTGAAACTACATCAAAATTCGCTGTTCTATGAGTTGATGGATTTATATCACTATCTAATCCATCACTTGTGGTATTTTTTGGACTTATCTCATATTGTGATGGCACAACAAAATCTATATAATAACTACCAGGTCTTACATTTTTAAATAGATAACCACTGCTATTTGAATCTATTGTCCTATTAGCCTCCAATCCATTTATATCTACTAATGTTATATGCACCACTTCACTAGAGTTGCTTTCAACACCATCTTGAACACCATTAGCATCTATATCATGCCAAATTCTATCACCAATATCTACAGCT
The DNA here is from genome assembly GCA_964457735.1 of uncultured Sulfurovum sp. GTDB lineage: Bacteria > Campylobacterota > Campylobacteria > Campylobacterales > Sulfurovaceae > FS08-3. Next base: position 15,792 of record CAYWFW010000078.1, read on the forward strand.
TTATAAATACCTGCATCTATACTTCGGTTATCCTCTCCTGAACTCAAAAATAGAGTATCACTTTTCCCAGTTGTTCTATTTACATCACTATCAAATAAGTCATTTGTATTATTAGATATGTTTGCCTCTGTAAAAACATACTCTGTTGGAAGGGTTGATTTATCAAAAATAACATAATAACTATCAGGGTTTAATCCACTAAATAGATACTCTCCATTAGTTGCTAAGGTGCTATTGACTTCACCTAAAGTTGTACTATATAAAGTTACATTAATATCATTACTTGTAACATTAAGCTCACCATTATCTTGAATACCATTACCATTTTTATCAATCCAAACTCTATCTCCTAAAGATGCTTTTTGATAAATACCCATATCAAATTTATAAGTATTCTCTCCTGAGTATAATCTCTCTCCCTCATCCATCTTACCTGTATTATCTGCATCACTATCTTTACCATTATGATTACCAATATTTTGCTTTGTTGCAAACCAACCATTAGGGATAACAAACTCCACACTATAATTATGATCAGGTTCTAATTTTAATGCTCTACCAAAATAATATTTACCATTATTATTAGTTGTGGTATTAATATCATTTTGAACTATATCATCAATAACAAGTTTAACTACTACTCCACTTACTCCATTCTCACCACTATCTTGAATACCATTATAATTATCATCTTCCCATACAAAATCACCAATTACAATTGGGTTATAAATACCTGCATCAAGAGTTAAATTACTATCTCCTGAATACATAATATCTGTTTGAATAGTCCTACCCGTAGTGATATTAGCATCACTATCATTAGAATCATCACCTATATCCTGCTTGGTAAATAGATAATGTTCTGGTATATCAGAAAACTCTACACCATAAGTATGGTTTGGTAATAAATTATCAAATATATAGCTACCATTAGAATCAGTTGTTGTTGTAGTTGCTGTTATAGTTCCATCTGTGATTAAAGTTACTGTTACATTTGATACATTATCTTCACTACCCTCTTGTGTTCCATTATAATCTCTATCTATCCAAACATTTCCACCAATTTGAATAGGTTTATATTCTCCAATATCTATAGATAAATTATCATCTCCTGAAAATAAAAAAAAGTTGGTAGAATCTCCCTCATAATTACTGTTGCTATCTTGAATATTATTATCAATACTATAGTCTGTTCCGATTGTTGTTAATGTAAAATTATATTCATCTTTTTTGATAACTTTTAAATAATATCTATCAGGTTTTAAATTGCTAAATATGTATTGCCCATCTATTGGTGTTATTGTTCCATCATCTCCAAAAATATTTCCATCTAAATCCTGTTTAAGCTGTATCCATTTATCATATATCCATAATTGAATTTTTACATTAGATATATTATTCTCTCCACCATCTTGAATCCCATTTGCATTTTTATCGTGCCAAACTCTATTACCTACACTTGTAGGTTCAAATATACCTGCATCAATACTTCTATTATGTTCATTACTTTCTAATGCAAATATATCGGTATATCCTGTAGCATTTACATCACTTCCATTAATATAATCTCCCGTATCTTTTAGTGTAAATTTATAACTTACATTAATATCACTAAATTTTACAAAATAACTATTTGGAACTAGATTTTCAAAAAGATATTCTCCTGTTTGATTAGTCTCCATCTGTGCTATAGCTATTGAATTTCCAACTTGATATAAAGTTACATTTACATCTGCTACACTATCCTCTAAAGTATCTTGAATTCCATCACCGTTATTATCTAACCAAACTCTATCACCCAAAGAGGCAAACTGATATAAACCAATATCAAACGATTGATTATCATCTGCATAATCTACATTAAATTTATCTGTAATTTTAGAGCTATTAATATCACTATCAAGAGTATCATCTACACCTTTATCTTTTGGTGATATTTGATATTTACTATCAGGTTCAACCAATATAAAATATTCAGCAGTATGATTAATATCAAAGTTATAAATACCACTACTATTAGTTGTAGTTGTAGTAACTAAAGTTTTATTCTCATCAAGAAGTTTTACAACAATGCCACTAAGCCCACTCTCTCCAACATCTTGAATACCATCTGCATTCTTATCAAGCCAAACTCTATTACCAATCTTTGCAGGTTCATATACTCCCACCGTAGAACTATCTTCATTATTAGTTAAATTTTTATCTGGAGCGGATGTTGTTACAAGAGTGCTATTGATAACTTGCCCACTAGATGGATAGCTTACCACTCTTACTTTTGCAACAACTTGTATTGATTTATTATCTTCTAAAACCAAAAATCCATCATCAACTAAATTCCCAATATCACAAGCAAAACTTGTATCACCTGCTACACCACTACAACTTCCATTATCATCTTTAACTATTGGTGTAGCAATTAATTCCATACCATCAGGTAATGTATCAGTTACCTCTGTATTTGTTGCATATCCTGGACCATCATTATAAATATCAAAGGTAAAGTTAAAATCTTGCCCAACTTCCACATTATTTAATGAAGCAGTTTTTTTTATCTCTAAATCAACAAAAGTCCTAACTGTGGTACTCTCATCTTCATGATTATTATCATACTCTCTCTCTATCTCTAGCGTTGTTACATTTATATCATTATGATAAACATCACCCTTTACTCTATGTGGTGCATCAATAAATTCAAATGTCAAATATCGTACAAACTCTTCTCCACTCTCTATATTAGGTATGCTACAATTTACCTCATGAGTAGATTCTGTATTATTTGGATTAAAATTATTATTAGTTGGTTCAACACACATATTAAAATCTTTTGTAGTAGTTCCATTAGCATCTGTACCATCTCCTAGAAATGTCATATTTTGTTCATTATTTGGAAAAACATCAATAACTTTATCTATTAGTTTGATGTTTGTAGCCTCAGATGGACCTGCATTAGTAACTGTGATTTTATAAACGATTCTATTATTATCTTTATCATTTGCATCAAATCCAAGTGGCTCAATAAAAAGTATTGATTCATCTTTTTCAATAGATATATCAACCTCTCCATTTTTAATAGGCAAAGTCTCATTTTGTTCATTATTACTCAAATTAGAATCAAGCGTACTCATTGTAACAGAGGCACTATTATTAATATCCCAAGGTTCATTATGCACCAATTTATGTGTAGGACGAATAGTGATATTTATGGTTCTACTCTCTTTATATGCCATATCTCCTAAATCACAACTAAAAGAGCGATTATTATCATATAGAGTACAATTAGATTCACTAAATTCTATTATTTTAAACTCTTCTCCTATAAATTTATTTGTAAGATTAACATCTTTTGCTTCTGCTGAACCGTTATTAATCACCTGAATAGTATATAAGCCATTAGTCCCTGCATATATAAACTCATCCTCACTAGCAAATGTTACATCATTTTTAGATACCATAACATCAGCTGTTGATTGTACATCTACACTAACATTACCCTCATTATTACTACGATTAGAATCAGCAATAGTAGTTGAAAAGGCTGTTGCACTATTTATTCTAACCCCTGTTGCCTTTGCACCATATACCCCAATTCTAACTCGTACTGTATCATTAACATCAATTTTACTCAAAGTACAATTTACATCAGCACCATCTACATCACAACTATAATCATCACTACTATTACTATCTGCTATAATAGTAGTCTCTGCCCTGCCATTAAAAGCCTCTACATATTGAGGTATTTTATCAATAACTTTAATATTTGTAGCTGTTGCTGGTCCATTATTTGTAATATCAAGATAATACTCAAATCCATTCTCGTCAGATGTAATAACAGTATCATTAGTATCTTTGTTCATCTCTAAATCTGCACTATCAGGATATGCCTTTGCTATAACCCCTTTAGATACATTATGGTCTGTTGTATTTAAATCAGGATAGTCTAGTCTATCATTATTAATTGATGCAATATTTGTAATATTTACATCCTCATTAGCTTTAGTCTTTATAATTAATTCAGGAGATTCTCCAAATAGTGCTTGTGAATAATCACAGGTTACTCTCTGTCCACTAACACTACAATTCCAATCAGTCCCACTACTACTTACATAAGTTTCATTATCATCCAAATCATCAAATATCTGTAGAGGTGTTGCATATTGTGGACCATAATTAGTTACCTTGATTTTAGAAACTGCTATTTGACCAACAACAATAGGATTACCATCAACATGTTCTTGTTCTATCTCTTTTGCTTTAGAGATAGTTACATTAGATTGATTTGCCCAAAGAGTATAATTTTTGGTTGAACTATCATCATTACCATTTGTATCTGTTGTGCTTGTAGTAAGAGATGCTATATTTGTATAATCATGGTCTTGATTATCTGTTATATCAGGAGATTGCGTCTTTATGGTGATATTATCATCATAACCTGCAGTTAAATTACCATCATAACTACAAGTAACTGTTGCACTAGAGAGGGTACAATTCCAATTAGCAGGTGCTGTTATATTATCTTCACTCAATCCATGAGCAAAATCATCGGGGATAGTATCTGTAACAACAACATCTACGGCATCCATATAACCTTTATTCATAATATTTAACTTAAATGTAGCTACCTCATTTTCCAATAAAACCTTAGGTCTTTTATATTTTTTAATAGCTACATTTGTACCCTCTATTATAGTAATATTTACATCTTTAATATTATTATTTAAATCAATATCTATAATTGTAGTATCAGATGTTACACTAGCACCCTGCCCTAAATCACCTAAAATACCATTATTAGATTTTGCTCTAAAATAAAAAGTTTTTGTATCATTAAGATTTAATATACCTCTATTACAAGTTACAACTTGCCCTGATGCACTACAACTCCAACTACTATCATCATCTGTTGGAGTTTCAGCATTATCAGCATAAAATTCAAGTCCAGTAGGAAGTGTTGTCTCAAAATTTATATTGCTAGTATCAAAAGGACCATGATTTTCCACCACCATTTTATATGTAACTATCCCACTAGAAGGGATTGTTGAAACAGGGGCTTCATAACTCACTAACTCTACATCAGCACTCTCTACAATAGTTGTTTTAACATTTTCGCTATCATTAGCATTATTTACATCACCATCATAATAAGCAGTTGCTATACTTTTAAATACACCTTTATCCATACCAGCTTTAACTGTAATATTAATATCTTTTGAGCTATTTCCTACAAAAGTACTAAATTCACAAATTACCTGATCTGCAGACTCCCCATTACTTGGAGTAGCACCAGAATAATCACAATCATCAGGAAAATTTGTGGTATTATATTCAAATCCTATAGGAATTTTTACCTTTAGGGTTACCGTTTCATTGGTATCTGTACTAGTATTATTGTGAAGTTTTACATGATAATAAAATATTGAACCAGCAGGTGTCAAATCATTACTATCTTCAAAAACAGTAGGTTGCATATCTGCATTAAGTGCAAATAAATTATTAATAAATATGATATTAAACAGCAAAAATGTATAAATAAAACGAATTAGCATAACTTATCCTTGATTGAATATAAAATTGTTTTGTTTTGAAATTATTTAGCGACTCGGCAATCTTATATGAGTAAGATAAAGGATAAGACCCGTAGTTTTCCGTCCTATTTTCACAAATAGTTTGGCTTTTATAAAGAATTGTAAGATTATGACATAAAAAGACTTATATAGAAGAGTAATTTCTTACAGTTACTCTAAAACATACCATTTTTCATATCTTCTTTGACTTTAGTGGTAGTTGGTGTTACTTTTTGAATCGGTCTGGAACTAGGAAGAGGTCTTTTTTTATGATTATTTATTTTTTTCTTTTTTTTCTTCTTTTTAATTGGTTCCATCACCCCTTGAACCATAAAAGATATAGGATTAGTTGAGCCTTTAGAATCTAATATAACAAGAACTCTATCTTTATTTCTAGCTACATAAAAATGGGTTATATCTTTCATAACCTCATCTATTTCAACTTTTGCTTCAGAACTAGTTGGTAGTTTGTAATTATTTCCCTCTATACGAAGAAGTCTATTATCCTCTTTTGCTATTACCCAGCAAACTTTAGCAGAGTTTAAACTATATAGTGAATTAGTTGTATCTTCTATACAAAAACGGGTAAAATCATCTTGTTTAATTGTTAAATTACCATCCGATTTGAGAATATCAAGATATAACATCTTAATACCTTTTAACTCTTGTGTACTTTTTTGTAGATAATTGAAAAGATGAGTATTTGATGCTCTTGCCATATCTAAAGTTCTAAATAATACCAATATCACAAATCCCAATATTGCAATAGATATTAATACTTCTATTAAAGTAAAAGCTTTTTTACTATTATGTATCTTACAAAATTCATCGGAAGTGATGGCTTTAGCCTCACTAATATCAGGAGCTAAAGCATCAGTTCCAAGTTTTGAAAGAATTTTAGTATCATTATGCACAATTATCCATCCATTATCCCGACTCTAAGAGCCTCTTGATAGCTAGTAGTTCCATTTTCTACCATCATTTTTAATTGATCTGCAATTGTTTGCATCCCCTGTTTTTTCATCTCTACTCTAATTTGATGGTCTGTATATTTTTGTTTCATCATCTCTTTTACACTATCATTCAAGACAAATAACTCTCCAACTGCTGCTCTACCTTTATATCCAGTAAAATCACAATTTGTACAACCAACTGCTTTTTTTGTATTTGTATAAAATGATAAATTTAAATCTTTAACTACATTTTGAGATAAAACAGTCTCTTCACAACAAGATACACATAACTTTCTAACCAATCTTTGAGCCAAAACACCTAAAAGTGTAGATGAGATTAAATAATCATGTATCCCCATATCCATCAATCTTGTTATAGATGAAGTTGCATCATTCGTATGAAGAGTTGATAAAAGAAGGTGTCCTGTTAATGCTGATTGAAGAGCAATAACCCCTGTTTCTTGGTCTCTAATCTCACCAATCATTATAACATCTGGGTCTTGACGAAGAATTGAACGAAGTGCCGCCGAAAATGTTAATCCAACTTTTGAATTAACTTGAATCTGATTAATATTATCTGCATTATACTCCACTGGATCTTCAACTGTAATAATATTTTTATCGGGCGTTGCAATATGTTGTAAAAATGAGTGTAAGGTTGTAGATTTTCCTGACCCTGTTGGACCAGTTACAAGTATCATTCCATGAGAATGTTTTAGCAAATCATAGAATTTTTTTGTTAAATTATCTTCAAATCCCAAATCTGATAGAGTTGGTATATGTTCACTTTGCATCAAGATTCTCATAACAATTCTTTCACCATAATAAGTTGGCAAAATAGATACCCTAACATCAAGAGTTTTGCCAGAGATTTTTAGTTGAGTTCTCCCATCTTGAGGTACTCTTTTTTCTGATATATCAAGATTAGAGATAACTTTTATACGGTTAATTACAAGTTCAATAATTTTTTTATCCAAATCAAGATGCTTTTTTAATGCTCCATCAACACGAAGTCTAACCTCACCCTTCTTCTCTCCACTTTCAATATGAATATCACTCGCATTCTTTTGAATTGCTTGAAAAAACAGAGAGTTTACAAGTTTTATAATAGGAGCAGACTCCTCACTAGATAACAAATCTTGTGAGTTTTGAATAAATTCTAAAAGATCTGATTCAACCTCAATAAGCTCTTCTGTAGCTTCTGATGATATATTCTCAAAATCAGAACCAGTTTGAAGCTCTTGAAATTTATGAAGTAATCTATTATAACTATCATCATCAACAAGATATAGCTCATAATCTATAGATAACTGAGACATATAGTTTAATGCTGAAGATAACTCATCCTCTTTTGTTACAGATATTTTTTGACTATCTAAGCTAGAAAAGAGTAAAGAATGTTTTATAGATAATCTATAATCCATCCCCTCTTCCCATAATGGTTCAAGATTTACATCTTTTAATATTGGTAACTGCATTTTACTGTCCTGGAATAAATATTGTATCACTCTCTTCATCATCATGAAAATGGATTCTATTGCTTGCAGGGTGAAGTGGTTTCGCTGGAGTTGAAGCTGTTGTAGATTGACCTATACGACCACTAGAACCTTTATTTTTTAATCTCTTTTCTAACCCTTTGTAAACAAGAGAGTTATATTTTATCTGAAGAGTATCAAGTTCTGATAACATTTTTCTTAGCTTTTGTAAATCTCCACTTTTTCTTACAATATATGGAGTAATATATATCACAACATTTACACTGCTATCAGAATCAGATGTTGATCTAAATAACTCTCCTATAATTGGAATATCACCTAATAATGGAACTTTTGTTGTACCTTTACCTGCTGATTTTTTAATAAGTCCACCCACAATAATGGTCTCACCATTATTAACAATTGCATTTGTAATAACTTTTCTCTTTGTTGTTGTTGGTCTATCAGATAATGACCCAGACCCACCAAGAACATCCTCAATTATAGCCTCTATGCTAAGGGTTACTTTATTATTGCTGGATAATCTAGGTTTTACCTTAAGGGTTATACCAATATCCTCTCTACTGTAACTATTTCTTGTTAAATCTTGTGCATTATTACCTTTGGCACTACTTGTAAGAATTGATTGAGTTTGACCAACATAAATAGATGCCTCTTTATTATTTGTACACAAAATTGAAGGTTCACTAAGAATTTGAGCTCCACCATTTTGACTAAGCATATCAATCTTAGCTCCTAATGCAAATACTTCAGATATATTTGATGAAAACTTAAATGGTGTATCGGTGCTTGTAATTGCATTACCATTTGCATCATAATTTGTTGATTGAGTATTTAGAAAACCTAAAAGATTTTGAGACACCATCATAGATGATCCACCAAGCATCCCACCAGCAACAGAGAAAAGACCTTGAGATGTGATTTGTCCACCCTCAAATCCATATCTTACCCCTAATGCTGTAGCAACATTTTTATTAATCTCAACAATCTTCGCTTTAACAAAAACTTGTGGTTTTTCAACATCTAATTTAGCAATAGTATCTTTTATATTATCTATCTGTTCAGATGATGCCAAAATAATAAGTGCATTTCTTTCTACATCGCTCACAACCATAGCTTTTTGTGGCTTAATAACTTTACCCTTAACTTTAGATCGAGCTACCTGAACACCATTCATCTGAGAGATAATTTTAGATAGAATCTTTTCCATCTCTTCAACATTTGAATTTTCAAGAGGGATAACATACATTTGTTGCTCTATATTTTCACCTTCAACATCTAGTTGCTTAATATAAGTTACCATTCTATTTACATTATCTCTTTTACCCACAAGAATAATTGTACTAGTTGCTTCATCTTTCATAATATCAACTTTTTCACTCTCAATAGCCTGAGGAAAAAGCTTTTTTGCCATTGCCAATGCATTTATATAAACACTTTTTGCAGAAGCATTTTTGAGTTTAATAAATACAGAACCTTTTTTACTCTGATCTTCAATAGAATCAATAAGTTTTTTAATCGATTTAAGAGTTCTAGGATTTGCTGTAATTGATAACATATTATTATTTTTAAATGCAACAACCTTAGCATTTTTATGCAAAAGAGGTTTGATTTTTGCTCTTAATACAGATGCGTTTGAACCTTTAAGTGTAAAAACCACTGTTTTCATGGTATTACCACTAATTTTACTACTAACTTCTAGCCCTTCTCCTGCTGCATCACCAGCTTTTACAACTTTATAAAAATCGCCCAAATCTATAAGTGTAAGCCCTTTTCCTGCAAGAATAGAGTTTGCCAAAGGGATTAAAGAACTTTTTTTGATAGGCTTTGTAGATACAAAATTTACTTTACCGTTTAGTTTACTATCAACTAAAATATTTTTATTTGTAATCTTGCTTATCATCTCTATAAAATCTTTTAGCTCTAAATCTCTAAAATTTACATCCACTTGATCCTCGGCAAAATTTAGCGATATAACTAACATCATACCTAATACTATTTTATTTAATTTCATACTCTAACTCCATTTCCTTATTTCTTCTTTTTATTGTAAGCGTTAAATTTTCAATAGTATCTATCTCTTTATATAAAGATACTGCACTTGAATAACTATCAAGCTCTTCACCATTTACAGCCATAATCGTATCACCTCTTTGAATCCCAAGTTTTTCAAAATCACTACCTTTTTTAACAAATTTAACCTTAAATCCATTAACAACATCTCCATTTCTAACAGCATTTATACCAATATCTTTCCAAATACTTTTGCTATCTTTTTTATAGTTTTGAAGAAGCCCTCTTTTTACTATTTTTGTATATCCATCATCTACAATTGCAGGAGTATCGTCATCTTTTGCCCCTTTTCTTTGAGGAACTTCCCTTACCATTGATTTGATATTTGAATTTACTGACTTACTTTTTTTAATAAATTGAACCGTATAACTTTTACCATTCTTTGTAAAAATTGCATAATCTCTTGTAGCACTACTTAAGGTAAAGCCATTAATCTCTTCACCTTTTGCCAAAACCTTTATTTTAGCTTTTGATTGTACAGTTACAACTAATCTATCTGCTGAATTATATATTGCCAAAAGCTTAATACTATTAATACTACTTTGTGGTTTTTGTATAACTTTTGCAACTTTTGGTGCAACAGATTTACTATTTTTAGATAAATTTAGACGATAATATAATGCTTTTGCTTTTTTATTGGATAAAAGCTCTTGACCAGATGATGGTAAAAACATAGCTGTAATAACAACATATATTAATTTAATCACCAACATCACTATCAAAATAGGTATCATATTTTTAATACTCTCTGCATTAAATATTTTTTTCATAATACCATCCTTTTTCCCCTTTTTTCATAAAAGGTGCTAGATATTTTGTCCCATTTATATCTGACATTTCTACTCTTATTTTATTATCTATCATCCGTATTTTGACCTCTTTTAAAATATCATCCAATTGAGCTGTTAAGCTTAAACTATCAAACGAAAAAATATTATGAGATATTTTAATATTAAGAGTTTTAATTGGAGCAAAAGGTTTTACCATATCACTTAAAGATACATCATAGATTGTTACTATTGAATAAAATAAAAAGGAGCTGATATTTAACTCTCCAATTGTAGCTACATCAAGACCAGAATATGAAAGTTTTGCATCTTTAACACTTAAGCTAAAAAATCCATCATCTATACTCTCTTCATAAACCACAATAGAGTTATCTTTTAGTTTCTCTTCTAGCAGATAATATAGTTCTCTTTTTGGTGAGAAGACCACAATAGATAAGAATATTACTAGAATAATTATAGATATTTTTTTTACCATTTGCATTTTAACTCCATATTATATAAATCATTATCCTTTTTAACATCAATAAGAGTTATCTCAACTGCTATATTAGATATTTTTTGAAGTAAAGTAGATAGTTCCTTGATTGTTAAATTAATAAATCTTGCTTTTAGCTTTTTACTCTTAATAGAAAATGATTTTACTTTTGAACTATTTACCATCATTTTAAGTTTTGGAACTTTTGCAGATAGCTTTTTATCTCCCCATAAATCTTTTAAAGATGATATTTTAGACACAGAAGATAATGATAAAGCCACCTCTTTTTTTCCGATTTCAAAACTATTAATTTTATCTGTTTTGTATATATAAGCAGATAGCATAAACAAGATAGAGACTAATAAAATAATCTCATTTTGATATTTCTTTAAATTTATATTCATATTTTATTTTCCAATTCTATATAAGTATTATTTTTGATAGATTTTATTTTTAAACCTAAGCTCTCAGCTTTTTGTTTAACTTTTTGATATATACCAGCTGTTTTGGTTTCTAAAACAACTTTTTGAATAGAACCTTTTAGAGTTATTTCAGATAATATTGCACCACCTCTTATTGGAGATGATAAATTTTTTAAAAAATCTCTTATTGCTCTTTGTTCTAAATCAATCTTTTGATATTTTTTTTCTATACTATCTCTACTATATTTACTGGCTAAAGATGGATAATCTTGAAATTTTTGAGTAAGTTTATCTTGTGATAAGGTGAACTCTTTTGAATATTGAGTACCTTCAAAAATAAATATAAAAGCAAATAGCACAAATATTGCCGAAATAATTATTGAGCTTTTTTGACTGATAAGTGATAGAGATTCTCCTGATATTGAAATACCTCCACTTGAAGGAGTAAAGGAATTATCTAAATAAGCATACCGTTTAGCCTTGTCTAAAGCATTTTTTGGAATAATAGTGACTGTACCATTTAAAAGACCAATAGCTTTTTTATCATCAAGTGATATTGGAGTGGAAAATTTATCTCTTACTTGTTGAGAAAAATATATCTTGTTAATTAAATCTAACTCTATACCACAATCAATAGCAAATGATTTTATTCTCTCTTCATCAAAAGCCACAAAAACCCATTTATCATCCTCTTTAAAAACGCTAAATTTATGATTTTTATTATGAGGTAATAGGTCATCCATAACAGCAGGGGCAATTTTAAGAGCTTGATGTTTATATTTAATATCTAACGACTCTTTTTTAATTGTATAAAATTGAGGTGAAAGGAGAAGATTGATAGATTTATCGTGTGTAATTCGTTGCATATTTATATGAAATAGGATTAAATCCTTATTCTTATTGAGTTTGAAATTCAAAATTGTCTACCTTTTTATCTGTGTAATTAAAACTAAATCTGTATGATTGGCTATTATAATTATAGGTTGTACTACATTGCATATGTTTTATTGCCGAAGAGGAAAATAGTTTTTTATCATATAAAGTCATATCTCCATCACTATCTCGCAGAAATTTAACCAAAGAGCTTCCCTCTACCCAATTTTCCAAAACATCTTCTATCTCTATATTAAAAAACAAAGATATAAAATCAGCTGATAGATATTGCTCATCTATTAATGAATTTTTATCTACAAAAGAGAGATATTTATCCCAAGGAATAGAAAATACCTTGCTATCTCCAGTTTGAAATTGATACTCTTTTAATATATTATTAAACTGCTTTTCTGAATGAATAAATTTTTTTTCTTTTATTCTTGATGGAATATTATATAAAACTTTATCACCTTCAAGTGCTTGATATATCAATTCCATCAACTTTGAACCATGTTCAATATCATATTTATCTATAATTAAATCTAGCATATGATTAATAAAATCAAACTCTTTTACCTTTGTTTTATCATCTTTTAAAGATAACCAATTTATATCAATACCATTACTTGTTGGATTACAATTAATATTCATATAAAACTCACCACCCTCTTCTTGAATGACCACTGGCAAAAGATACATAGTGGAAATTACCGAATTAGCCTCTTTTGAACCAAGAAGAGAAACTAAAACCTTAGATATATCTTTATATAAAATATTAGCCTGTATTAAAGCTGACATATCAGTTGAATTTTGTTTGGCTTTATCAAGATAAGAAAACGATATACCAATAAGAGTGATAAGAGTCGTGATAACTCCTAGTGTAATTAAAAGGGCTACTCCTCTTCTCATTAAATTAAAATCCTATTTTATTATTATAAAAACTGTAGTTTAATAAAATATTACCCAAATTATACTAAAAACTATACAAAGTTTGAGTATAATTATAAAATAACTACAAAAATCATAAAAACATCAAAAAGGAATTATATTGAATAATCATAAAAATTTTAAAATAAAAAAAGCGTTCTCATTGCTAGAATTATTAGTAGTAATCGTTATACTTGGAATTTTAGCCTCATTCGTAGCTCCTGCTCTTATTGGTCAAGGTGAAGCTGCAAAAAGAAAATTAGTATGTATTCAGATGGATACTATTGGTGAAGCATTAAAGATGTTTAAACTAGATAATGGGATGTATCCTGATACAGAAGAGGGGATAGAGGCACTACTTGTGAATCCTGATGCAGATAAATATCCAAACTATTCAAATGCAGGATATATGGAATCTATACCAAAAGATTCGTGGCAAACAACTTTTGCATATATCAAAACAGATACAAAATATGAGATAATAAGTTTTGGAGCTGATAGAAAAGAGGGTGGAATAGAAGATGCTCAAGATATATTTTTAACTAAATGTTCAAAATAGATATAATATGGAAAAGTACACAAAACAAAGATATGGTTTTTCATTATTAGAGCTTATTATTGTTGTACTTTTAATATCAATCGCAACTGGACTTGTTATTAATAATATAGGAACTAAAAAAAAGATAACCAATGAACTTACACCTCTAAATTTACGAGAAAATATGGTTAAACTATTAGGTAATGGTGGTGATTTTTTTTGTATCTCAAAATGTCAAGAGTGTTATTATGCAAATACAGCATATAAAGGGCAACTCAAACTTGGAGAGATTGAAGCATATATATTAGATGATTCTGATAACCTTCAAAAGATAGATTTTGGGCGAATAGATGATGAAAAGGTCTGCTTAAGATACAGAGTTTATCCAAATCATAGTAGTTCAAAAATGGTTCTTAAAAATAATGAAGGTGTTTATCTTTTACCATCATATTTTGGTAAAACTCAAAAAATTAGAGATTTGCAAGAGGCAGAAGAGTTATGGCTAAAAGATACAGATATAGCATCAAATCAAGGAGATTTTTATTGAGATTAAAATTAAAAAAATCAAATAAAAAAGCTTTTACAATAATTGAACTTCTAGTATCTGTAGTTCTTATCTCTATCGTTATTGCTGCTATCTTGCAAATGCAACAACAAACGCGTGATATGGCAGTTTATATATCAGACAGATCTAAATCAGAATTTACAAATACCCTTTTTACAATTGATGAAAGCGAACAATATCATAATAGTGAAAAAGATGCTTATACTATAATTGCACAATCTTTTAGATTTAATGACTTTAAAAATAAAGAGATATTAGAGAAAAAAAAGAAAAATATATTTGTTACAGATGCGTTAAAATTAGTTGAGATAGAGGATATGCCACCAATCCCATTTGAAGTAAAAAAGATTATGCTAAAAGGTAATTCATCTTCTATATTTTATAGATTTAACCAGAAATAGGGTCAGGTGACAATTCACTACTTTTAAACTAAAAACTGCTATACTATTCCTAAAAAGGAGTTATCAAAATGGCAAGAAAACTAAGAGTAAATTTAGCAGGTTTTCATCATATTGTAAATAGAGGTGTAGCAAGAGATAATATATATAAATGAGCAATATCTCTATGACCTTTTTCGCTATATAGAACATAACCCAATAGAGGCAAAAATAACTCAAAAAGTTGGAGAATACCCATTTACACTATTAGCAACTATTTTAAATGATAATCAAGATATAATACCTTGTGCTTTGCATTCTAAATTGAAAAAAGAGATAGAATATGAGGGGATACAAGAG
>CAYWFW010000079.1:0-18380 GCA_964457735.1 uncultured Sulfurovum sp.
AATAATAAATGTGGTTGGTGTCAAAATGATTGGAATAAAAATTATGAAGATAAAATAGGAAAGTAAATGCAAAAAATTAAAAACTTTTTTAAGTTTATTACAGATAAAGATTTATTAATCAAAATTATTTTAATTCAAATAATTTTTCTTCTATTTATAATTATATCGGGTGAGTTAAAAATTAATATAGATACTAGTTATGGGGCTAGTTTAGATGTAACTCTTGATGGTGGAATAACTACATATCAATAAATTATATTTGGTGGATTTCATCCACCCTACGGCAAAAAACATTAGTAGGGTAGGTGAAACCCACCATTATATTACTTATTTCATTGGTATTGGGACAATCCCTTGAATTTTTAAAATAATCTAAATATGCGTAACATCAGGCAATAATTATTCAGGAGAAGATTATGAGTAGAAAAAAAGGTAAAACTTACAGCAGTGAGCAAAAAGCAAAGATAGTATTATTGGAGCTTCTAAAAGAGGAGCAAATAAAAGCTTTTGAAAAATTAATTTAATAGATATTCTTTAATTTTTCAACCCCTACTAAAGTTTTATTTGAAAATTGGGAATAATTAAATGTTTTTTGCCGTTTTGCAAGTTTTGCAGTATTAATAATAATTTTCTCTTTCATCATATCTTTTGTATAAATCCCATCAAGATAATTAAGAGTCTCTTTTATCCCTATTGATTTCATTGAATTTGGTTTTCTACCATATTTATTTTCTAAATATGCAATTTCATCAATCAATCCATCATCAATCATATTTTGAGTCCTTTGAGCTATCTTTTTTCTTAAATCATCTTTTTCGGTTATAATCTCATAGATTGGTAAATCTGTTTTAATTATTGATTTAGGTGGGTTTTGCTTAAAATATTCAGAAGGTATCATTTGTGTTTGAAGATATATCTCAAGAGCTTTTTGAATCCTATATCTATCTGATGATTTTATATTTTGCATAAAATCTTTATCTATTTGAATTAACTCATTATAGGTTCTTGAAAGATTAGAGATTCTTTCTTCCACCTCTAGTGCAGTTTTTTCTGATATAATCGGAATTTGGCTGATACCATCAATAAGCATCTTAAGATAAAAGCTTGTTCCTCCCACTATAACAATTGGTCTTGCTGTATTTTGAGATTTTATATATAATTTTTGATATAATTTAATAAAATGATTTACATTAAAATTTTCATTTGGACTTATCAAATCTATACCAAAATGTTCAACTCCTGCTCTTTCGTTTAAAGTGGGTTTTGCAGAAACTATATCAATCTCTTTGTATATTGCCAAAGAATCTAAAGATAATATATAAGCATTATTTTTTTTTGCTATCTCAATTGCTACTCCTGTTTTTCCAGAAGCAGTTGCACCTATAATTGCAATTTGTTGAATTTCATTTAAATTTAAAATTTTATTCTTTCCTTAATATAATAGATTTGTTAAATATTATACATAATTTATCTGCTATTTGTCAAATTTTAATTATATAATGATACCATAAAGACAAAACTGATATTATATTAACAGTAAACTAGAGGAATAAAACATGAAACTTTTTGATAAAGACAACCATTTTAACCTTGCAAATATCATAACATTTGGTAATATTGCTTGTGGTGTAACTGCTATATATTTTATTGTAAAAGGTGATTTTTTTACAGCAATAATTTTAGCTTGGATTGCTGGAGGATTAGATATTGCAGATGGAAAAGTGGCAAGAAAATATAATCTATCCACAGAATTTGGTGTTCAACTTGATAGTTTTGGTGACTTTTTATCATTTGTGGTAATGCCATCATTTTTGCTATTTTATGCACTAGAAAAATCATCAATAACTCAAGAGATTATTATAGGTGTAATATTTATATTTTATATAATTAGTGGGCTTAGACGATTGATAGACTTTAATCTAAAATCAGAAGCTGGAGGTGTAGCAAAATTTTTTGATGGTGTTCCTACTCCACTAGGAGCAATATTGATTTGGATTTTATATCTTGTTTATAGTTATGGTCTTATTGATAATACTTATATTATTGGTGCGTTTATGATTGTGATTGCTTATTCGCTTAATAGTAATATCAAAATACCTCATCCATAAGATTAGATTGTGCAAAAATTAATAAATTTTATCAATAAATTTAGTGAATTGGTGATGTTTAAACATTCAGTTTTTTCTTTACCATTTATATTTATAGCGATGGTTGTAGCAAAAGATGGTTGGTTTGGATGGAAACTATTTATTTTTGGATTGATAGCAGCGATAAGTGCAAGAAATTTTGCAATGGGTGTTAATAGATTTTTAGATAAAGATATTGATATTTTAAATCCACGAACCAAAAATCGTCCATCTGTTGATGGTAGAGTAAGCGATTTTGAGATGCTATCTTTTATAATAATAAATGCTATCATATTTATAAGTATTGCATATTTCATTAATAACCTCGCTTTTGCTTTATCTGTTCCTATTTTATTAATTTTAGGAGGATATACTCTATTTAAACGATTTTCATCATTAGCTCATTTAATATTAGGTGTAAGTTTGGGATTAGCTCCAATTGCTGGGGTTGTTGCCGTATTAGGAGAGGTAACAATATGGTCACTGTTTTTGGCAGGTGGTGTGATATTTTGGGTTGCAGGATTTGATTTATTATATTCTCTTCAAGATATAGAGTTTGATAAAAAACATAATTTACACTCAATACCATCAAAATTTGGTGCAAAAAATACGATGACTATCGCAAAGATTTTCCATTTCTTTACAATTTTATTATGGATATTCTTTGTATTTAAAGCTTCTCTTGGGATTTATGCTTTAATTGCAGTGGTCTTAAGTGGCGTTATGTTAGGATATGAACATTATTTAATTAGAAAAGATTTTACTAAAATAGATAAGGCATTTTTTATAGTTAATGGCTATTTGGGATTTATGTTTTTATTTATGATTATATTGGATATAATTATAAATTAAATAAGTTAAAATAAAAGGGGATAAAATGGCAAAAGATCACTATTTTGATATAACTGCAAAACTTGATATGCAAGAGATGAAAAACGCAGTTGTAATGGCACAAAAAGAGTTAGCAACTAGATTTGATTTTAAAGGGATTAAAGCAGAAATTGATTTAAATGAAACTGCTAAGGTTTTGAATCTTATAAGTTCAAGTGACCAAAAAATTGATGCACTAAAAGATATATTAATCGCAAAACTTATTAAAAGAAATATTGCAGGAAAATCTCTTGAAGAGGTAAAAACTGAGGGTGTAAGTGGTGGAAATACAAAAGTTATATATAAAATAGTTGATAGTATTGAAAAAGATGAAGCTAAAGAGATAGTAAAAGCTATTAAAGCGATGAAACTTAAAGTTACACCATCTATTCAAGGTGATGAGGTTAGAGTAAGTGGAAAAAAGATTGATGACTTACAATCTGTAATGAGTGAAGTAAAAAAATTAGATTTAAAAGCCCCTCTTGTATTTGGCAATTTTAAATAAGAAATATTTTTTTAAAAGTGGTGCTTTAACACCACTCTTTAATGAAGTTTGATATAAGTTATAAAATATATTATACTCCACAACTCCCCTTATCAATACTAAAGCTATTCTCATAACCACAACTACTACACTCAAATGTTACAAGTTTTGGACCACATCCAGCACCTCGTTGATCACTCATTTCAATTGTGGATTCTTTACATGATGGACAGATACCTTTTTGAATAATATTAAGTTGAGAAGTTTTGTCATTAAGATAGTATACATAAGATATAATTGAACCAACAAATATAATTATTAGAAATAGCAGAAGATATATATCCATTTTTTATCCTTAAGAAGAATTTGGATAATTATAACATATTTAAACCTCTAAAAGGTCATCTTCATGTGATACAATTGATATTATCATAGCATTCTCATCAAATTTAGTCTCTATTCCAGATTGTATGCCATTAATAAAATTTCGCTCTATCATCACTTTACCATTAGAATGATATAATCTTTGTGTTCCATTTAAAATATTATCTTTATACATAGTTGTTGAGATTAGCTTACCATCATTATCAAACCATCTCTCTAAACCATTCTTTTTACCATTTTTAAAGATTACTGTATATTTTAAATTACCTTTTTTGCTATAAACTTTTTGAATACCATTTTTTAGACCATTAATCATCGGTATTTTAGACTCTACAGAACCATCAATAAAAAGTTTTGTTTTAATATTAGTGCTTAAACTCATACTAGAGAATATAAAAAAGAGAAATATCAGTGATGATATTTTCATGGCATTGGACAAGAAGAACGATCTTGAAGTGTGAAGTTGTGCTATTTGTGATTTTGAATTAATTAGATTCTCGACCATTTTTATCCTCTCCCAATGCCATGCGTAAGAGTACTATAAAATAAATACTCTATACAAATATAATTAGTTACTATCTGTAACAGCAGGTAAGTAACGTGTACTCATTCTAAAGCCTATCTCTTGATTAACTGTATTATCACCAGAACCTGCACCATAAGTTAAATCAACAGCCCAACCATCTCTAACGATTACAGCATAATTATCTTTAAATCCAGGAGCACCAAAACCTATATCGGTATCTGATCTTGTTAATCCATCAAGTCTTGATGTTACTCTACCATCTGATTCCCAAAATGTTGGAAGATTATCTTTAAAATCATCTACCAAAACTATCTCTTTTGTAAACTCTTTAATTGTTCCTAAAAGATGATAGACATCTCTTTGATAATCCTCTTCAACATTAATATCATATCCATATTCTAATGTATAGTTTTTGATACTTTTATCTCCATTATTAGAAGCTTCTTGCAATTTTAATACATGTGTATATTGCTTGTTTGTAGGTATCATAGGTGGATAATCTTCTCCAGCATGTTGGCAAACTGGCAAATCAGACTGAGCTAATATTGTTGGTATATCAAATGCGTATATAGCATTCATATAATCTTTACCCTCATCACCTTTATCGATAAATTGTGCTTTATATAGAGATCCTGCATGACCTATATCATCTGAATCAGTATTATTATAGTTAGCTCTACTATTAGTTAAATATAGAAAATTATCATTAATCTCTCGTGATAAATCACCATACTCTGCATCTATTTGAGAACTTGTAGCACTTGCTGGGTATTTAGTAAACCAAAAACCTGTTTCTACTTGACCATCTTTATCAACATCAAATCCACCAGGGATATAGATAGCTCCCTTATCTTCCATTCTAATACCATTTTTTGTCTCATAGACCCATGGATAAAAATCAGACTTATCACAAGCAGAAGTACCTTTTAATTTCTCACCAATATTTGATCTTCTATCACCATCACTATCATTATAAGGATCAAGTGCATCTATCTTGTCACCATCATCAGTTGTATGATTATTATTAGCATTATGCTCTGATACTTTTTGAGTATCAAAGTCATTTTCATCACAAGAGTAAACCTCTTTTCCATCATCCACACTATCATCATCACTATCAGGATTTAATGGATCAGTAAGATAAATATTAATCTCATTACCATCCCACAGACCATCACCATCAGTATCTTTATTATTAAAATCAGTCTCACCATCATCAAATTTTTCGTTACCATTAGTATCTTCTTGTCCGTTTGTTAATCCATCACCATCATTATCTTCACTTGCTTTAAACTCATTTTGCAAAGAAGATTGAGCATTTGGATCATCAAATCTATCACTTTCACCACTACCACAACCTGTTAAACCCATAGATAAGATAGCTGTCATTGTTACTATTGATAACTCTTTTACTAATAATTTCATATCTATACCTTATTTACCTAAATTTGCTGGATATGTTAGTTGAACTTCTGTTCTTCTATTCATAGCCATTCCTGCAACTGTTGAGTTTGTAGCTTTTGGTTCTCTTTCACCTCTACCCTCTGTTGTAAGTCTATTTATACTAACACCAAATCCAACTAATGCAGTTTGAAGTGACTTTGCTCTTCTATTTGAAAGTCCCATATTATAAGCATCGCTTCCTCTATAATCACAATGACCAATAAGTTTAACCATACTACCTTTATTTCTTAATAAAAATGTAGCAAAATTTCTAACTTTTTGCATTGATACTGGGCTAATTGCAGATGAATCTGTTGTAAAGTGAATCTCAAGCTCTGCTTTTATTGGACAACCTTTATCATCTACAATAAAATCACATGGAGTATTTGGACATTGGTCTAAGCTATCTAAAACACCATCTCTATCTTGATCGGGACCTGATATTTTTACAGGACATTCATTATCATCAAAATCTTTTTGAACTCCACCTACACCAAATGGCATAGACAATCCAGCAGTAATAGAAAACTCATTATTTTCATCATATTTACTACCCACAATCTGAAGAGCTTTTGCTTCCATTTTTGCTTTTAAATTTTTATCATTTAATTTATACTCAACTCCAGCCCCTGCTTGTAAAAAAGCGTTTGATTCATATCCAGGTCTTTCACCCTCAACAAATTCATAACCTGCCCCTGCTACAATATATGGAGATAAATCTGCTTTTTCATCAAAATTATATACACCATTAAGAGATACTTTGCTCATTGATGTTACTGTTGGATCTTCTGCTTCATCTACTTTTACATAAGTAAAGTCACCTCTAATCTTAACATCTTTAACATCTCTTTGGATTGTTAATCCTGCTGTTCCATTTTTATAATTAAGTCCACCCTCATTTCTGATTGATGTAACTCCACCATTAATCCCCAATATAAATCCACTTTCTGAATTATCGGGACTATCACCTTGTCCACTATATAATATAGATGAGACAACCAACGAATAAAATAGCACTTTTTTCATTTTTGACTCCTCCTTAAATCTAATTTTTTAATCACTAATATGTAATAATATGATATTTATCTTTAAAGAGTCTTTAAATATGAAATAATATTAATATTTTTTCATATGAGTTAATATTATTTACTATCTATACTTTACAATCTACAGAGACTATATTTTGATTATCCAAACTATATGCACTTAAAGCTATACCCCATATACAACTGCTATCAATACAACAAACATTGTTATCTTCATAAAATCCTAGTGTTGCCCAATGTCCAAATATAATTTTTAGTTTAATATCTTTTCGTAAAGGATGTTTGAACCACGGAAAAAGACTATGTTTTTGTGTTACACAATAAGGGTCTCCTTTTTCTTGAAAATTCAAATAGCCTTGATCATCACAAAAACGCATTTTGGTAAAAGAGTTCAAGGTATATGCCTCTGAATCAATATCAGATAAATTTTCTGAAAACTTATTAACCTCTTTTTTACCAATTTTTATTAACCAATTTATAGGATTATCTTCTCTTAATCTTTTGTGAATATTTTTGGCATTCTTTTTTGCCAAAGACAAAGTAAAATCAGGAGATAGCCCAGCATGAGAGATACAATATCCTAACTTCTCATCTTTATAAAAAATTCTTTGAAACCGTAACCATAAAATAATTTCATCAATATTATCCATTAATAAAATCTCTCTCATATCATTTTTTGGTTTTCTAAGACCATAGTATCCTTCAATTAAGGATATTTCATGATTTCCTAATATCATAATAACACTATCTTTAATACTATATATATATTCAAGCGTTTTAATAGAATCATTACCACGATTTATAATATCACCTGTTAGCCATAATTTATCTTCTGATGGATTAAACTTAATCTTTTCAAGAAGCTCCATTAATATATCATAACATCCATGTATATCTCCTATTGCCCAAGTTGCCATAAATTAAATTCCACCTCTTTTTAAATTTTTTAGTCCTAAATTTTTTATCTCATTATAATCATTATCTTTTATATAAATAACTCTTTTAATGGTTGATTGTTCCTCTATTTTATCAGATAATCCAAGATTAAACTCTTTTAGTAGCCAAAATCTTTGGTCTTTATTATTTATAGGATATGCTGTTATTTTAGATAAAAGCTCCCAAAAATCATCATTAAAAGATAAACTTACTATCAAAATTTTTGTATCTTTAAATAATATCATTTTAGAGCTTTTTGTAAGTTTCTAACTAAAATAACTAATATAGCCCCAAAATATATTTTCAAATTAATCTCTAAACCTTTGTGAGTGTTTATAAACTCTATACTTTTTGTCATCTCTTCACCTGCTAATTGCATCATAATAATATCAGGAATATAATAATAAGAAAATAACATACCTGCAGAAAGAGCAAAAAAGATTGCTATTTGTGTGATAGTATCTCTCTCAAACTTTTTATATTTATAACTTTCATATAAGAAAATCACAATCAAAGAAAAATTTACCAAATATACCAATTTTTGAAAGTTAATTGTCATAATTAAACCCTCTTGAAAATTTGATAAAATCTTTGACCCTAGATATAATTCTGATTGAAATATCGTGGGAGCAACCACAATTTCTGCAAAAAGCCCAGCACCAAGAAGTGAACCTAAAAATATTATATACCACATTGTTACTAATCTAAAATTTTTTTTCATATTTTCTCTTTTTTATTAAAACAGTATAGTAGAGTCTGTTTTCTAACGCACCTTTAATATCTAATGGTGCAATAGCAATTGCACCCTACGGCTAAAATTCTACTATAAATCCTCTATCTAATCCTGCTAAATCTTTATAAAACTGATAATTATCTATATTATGAATTCTAAAAAACTCTATTAATGGTTCTCTTTGGTCATATCCCATCTCACAAGCTAAAAATCTTATATCTCTTTTTTGTACATCTAAGATTATATTTTTAAGCAATTCATCACCAATCTCTCCACCAAATAAAGCCTCTTTTGGTTCATAATCAATCACATTTGATTCAAGTTTAAAATCATTAGCAATATATGGGGGATTTGATACCACTAAATCTATTTTATCTTCAACTTTATCTATCAAATTACTTTTGATTAGTTTTATCTGATTTGTAAGATTAAAACTTTGTATATTTTGCCTTGCTACTTTTAGAGGAGTATCATACAAATCAGTTGCAACTATTTTTAAATCTTTAAATTTTCTTGCTAACACAATCGATATTGCTCCACTTCCCACACCAATTTCTGCTATTTGATTGATAGAGTTTTTTTCTATTAACTTTGCTACTTTATCAATTAAAATCTCAGTTTCAGGGCGAGGGATAAGAACACCTGATTTAATATATAAATCTATATCATAAAAACTAACAGATTCTACAATATACTCATAAGGTTCATTTGCCTCTCGTCTTTCAACTAAAGCAAAGTACCACTCAATATTTGCAACTTTTTTATCTGAATATGTATGAAGCCAAACTCGGCTCTTTTGCAAAAAAAAGGCTAATAAAAGCTCTGCTTCAAATTGAGGTCTTTCACAACTATCTTGAAGCCTTAATGAAGCCTTTTTTAAAGCATCTTTAACTATCACTTTTATCATCTTTCATAAATGTAAATATTCCATCTTTATCAAGTGAAGTTTGTTCAATCACTGCATCAGCATCATATCCAAGCTCTTTAAGTCTTTCTAAAACAGGTGGATGAGTATGATAAAAAAATATCACTAATGGGTGAGATTTTGGAAATGATTTATTTTCTGTAACAAGTTTTAAAAGTGCTGTAACAAGATGCTCTTTACCTGCCATATTTGCTCCAAACTCATCTGCACCATACTCATTTTTTTGGCTAACAAAACTCATAAAAGGGTTAAATAAAAATCCAATTATTGGCATAAGCAACATCAAAACTGCTATCTTAGCCCCTGCTGTTGGAATAATTCCCATCTGGATAAAAAGTGAATCAGGAAGGTGTCCAAATGTATAAAAGCTAATTAGCAATAAAAGCCCCATAAGTGCAATATTTTTCCAAATATCACCATGTTTAAAGTGTCCAAGTTCATGACCTAAAACAGCTAAAAGCTCATTTTTATTTAATTTTTCTATTAAGGTATCATATAAAACAACTCTTTTACTTTTGCCAAGCCCTCCAAAATATGCGTTAAGTCTGCTATCTTTTGTACTTGCATCCATCACAAAAATACCATCACTTTTTAAACCAACACTTTGCATCAATTTAGTGATAGAATCTTTAAGTTCACCCTCTTCTATTGGATTAAATTTATTAAATAAAGGGGCAATAATTGTTGGATAGATAATATTTGCTAACACTGCAACACCAAACATCAAAGCAAAACCCCAAAGCCACCAAGAATCGTAATTTGTGATTATCCACGCTAAACCAGTAAATAATAATCCACCCAAAATTATAAAAATAAGGGTTGATTTAAGTGAATCTATAATATACATTTTAGGGGTCATCTTATTAAATTTAAAATCTTCATCTATCTTAAAAGTTCTATACAAATCAAAAGGAAGTCCAATAATAAAATTTACAGCAAAAAAGCCAAATAAAAATGCTACAGATTGAAATATTTGATTTTCTAAACCTGTCCAAGTGCTAATCCACGCAAAACCAGCAATAGCCCACCATAAAAACATCAAATAATCAACAAAAGTTTCTATAATAGATACTTTCTCTTTTGCCACAGCATAATTTCCTGCTATCATATATTTTGTAGCACTCATTAATACTGCACTTTGGCGTTTTTCAAAATTTATATAACCTATCTGCATAAACGAAATATATAATCTAATTAAAGTATAAATAGAATATATAATAATAACTGTCTCTAACATAATCTCTCTTTATTTTGTTTTTTGACAATATATCATTAAGTTACTTAAATATTCACAGCTACTTTATAAGTTGGGTCATCCTCTTGATAAGCACAAAATGGTCCAGCACTCTTTAGCATCACTTTACAATCTTTTGAAAGATGTCTAATTGTTAATTTTTTATTTTGTTTTTTATATTTGTCTGTAATCATATCAATCGCTTCAACTCCAGAACTATCCATTACACGAGCTTTTTTAAAGTCTATAATAACTTCTGAAGGGTCATTTAAAATATCAAATTGTTCATAAAATGATGTTACAGATGCAAAAAATAGTGGTCCATCAAGCTCATATATCTTTTTATTGTCATCCATATATGAGTTTGCATGAATTTTAGCATGTTTCCATGCAAATACAAGAGTTGATACAATAATACCAGCAATAACAGCTACTGCTAAATCTTCAAATACTGTTATAATTGTTACAGTTACAAGCACAAAAGCATCTGATTTTGGCATATATTTAATTCTCTTTAGAGATGAAAATTCAAATGTACCAATACTAACCATAAACATAATACCAATCAAAACAGCCACAGGGATTGTAGCAATTACACCTGAAAAGTTTACAACTAATATAATAAGAAGCACCGAAGCAGTAAACGAAGATAAACGACCTAGTCCACCAGAAGAATAATTAATAATACTTTGACCAATCATTGCACATCCTGCCATACCTCCAAAGAATCCAGAACAAATATTTCCTGCTCCTTGAGCTACACACTCTTTATTTCCACTTCCCCTTGTTCCACTCATCTCATCTAAAACAGATAACGTCAGAAGTGATTCAATAAGTCCAACAAGAGCCACTAAAATAGCAGAAGGGATAATAATATAGAATGAATCTAATGTAAATAAAGAGCTATCAGGAGCTATAAAACTAGGGATTGAAACATTAGATAAATCTGCTAATTCCCCCACAAGTTTAGTCTCTATACCACTAAAATATACAACCAAAGTAATTAATACAATTGCAACTAAACCAGATGGAATTGCTTTTGTAATTTTGGGTAAAAAGTGCATAATTGCCATAGTAAGAAATAGTATTATATACATAATATAGTTTTCTTTTAAACTCATCTGAAAGATATAAAACCATCCATCTAACTCATCTACATTAGATGGTTTAAGAAATTTAAATTGAGCAGTAGCAATAACAATTGCAAGACCGTTTACAAAACCAAACATAGCAGGTTGAGGAACTAAACGGATAAACTTACCCATTTTAAGTAGACCTATAATAACCTGAAAAATACCTGCTATAATAGAAGTTAATAATATATAATGTAAAATCATTATTGATAAAGCTTCTGTATCTAAACCTGAATGAAGATTAGATACCAAAATCCCCATAGAAACAAAAACAATTGCAACAGCACCAGTAGCCCCAGAAATCATACCAGGTTTTCCACCAAATATAGATGTAATTAGACCAATTATAAAAGCAGCATAAAGACCAACAACTGGGCTAACTCCTGCTATAAAAGAGAATGCTATAGCTTCTGGCACTAATGCCACGGCAACAACAGCCCCTGAGAGTATATCGTTTTTTATATTTTGTGTTGAGTAGTTTTGTAAATTAAACACTAATTATCCTTGTTTGAATTAAAACGATACTATATCATATTAGTACTAAAGGTTAAACAATATATACTTGTATTAAAATATCTTACAGGAGTTGTTTATGAAAATATTAAATATATCTACGATTTTAGCCTTATCCGTTAGTGCTATATTATTCTCTTCTTGCTCTAGTTCAAGCTCCTCTTTTTCAAAAAAGAGTCCAATAGATTCATCATCTAAAAGAGTTGCTTTAGTTATTGGGGTTGAAGATTATGCAGGGGATAATGACCTTATTGGAATTTATAAAGATGTTTCAAAAGTAAGTTCTCTTTTTTCTAGTTGGGGATTTACCGTTAATAAACTCAACAACTCCTTGAATTTACAAAGTGTTTTATCTGCTTATAGCAGGACTTTAGGTCAAAATGATATTCTTATTGTTTATTATTCTGGTCATGGAACAAGTATCGCAGACCGAAATGGTGATGAGAGAGATGGAAAAGATGAAGCATTAGTGTTAAGTAATGGTATACAAAATGAATTTTTGATAGATGATGCGTTTAATCTATATCTAAACTCTATAAAAGCTAGAAAACTAATTATTATTGATTCTTGTCATAGTGGTACAATTTATAAATCATTTAATGCAACAATGATTGCAACAAATATTACCCCTATTCAAATCTCGGCAGATTCAATTTATACTTCTATGATTCCTATCTCTATAGATAATACAAGCAATCAATCTTCAGCATCTAAGATAATTGATTTATCAGATAAAATAAAAAATGAGAAAAATCTATTTAAAAGAATAGCTCTAAGGACTAAAAGATTAAAGAATAAAATAATTGAATATAATAAACGAAAAGAGCTAGAAGCAAAACAGATAGAACATGAACTTTTATCTAAATCTCTTATTAAAGATGGAAGAGTTAAATATCTAAAATCAAGCGAAGTTCCAAAAGATTATTCATCAAACTATCAAAGTTATGTTCCTGCAACAGCATTAAGTGGAGAGTTTATATTTTTTGGAGCAACACAAGATAATGAAAAATCAATTGCAACAAATAGTGGAAGTATCTTTACTAATGCTTTTGTTAATAAAACTGATACATCAAAAACTATCAATACAATCTATAGAGATATATCTCGCTCAATAAGTGATTTTCACCCATCGTTATCATCAACCAATAGTTCATTAAGAAATTATACGATGAATAGTTATTTAAAAATGAGATAGATTAAAAAATTTGAGGAGTTAGTATATGTTTAAAATATTTCCAATAAAAAGTGGAATTGGTGGAGTTAAAGGATTCTTTTGTGATGGTGTAAATGTTGGTATGAGAGATGGAGTTGATGGAGATGTAGCGTTTATCCGTTCATCATCTTTGTGTGATGTATCTGCTTTGTTTACCACAAATAAATTTCAAGCAGCACCTTTACAACACTATAATCAATATCCAAAAGATTTTAAAACAGATTTTTTGTTGATTAATGCCAAAAATGCAAATGCGATGACTGGAAAAAAAGGGATTGAGGATATTGATAAAATTTTTAATAATCTGAGTCAAATCAAAGTCACTAATCCAATTATGAGTTCAACTGGTGTAATTGGCTATAGATTAAATGTGGATAAAGTATCATCTGCTTTTGATAAATTTGATTTTAATGCAAAAAATAGTGATAAATGTGCAAAATCAATAATGACAACCGATAAGTTTCAAAAAGATATGAGTGTTGAAGTGGAACTTGAAGATGGCAAAAGTTTTAAAATATCTGCGATTTGTAAGGGTGCAGGGATGATAAATCCTGCAATGGCAACAATGTTATGTTTTATTGTAACAGATGCTGATATTCCAAAAAATGATATGGATGAACTTCTTTTGGACGCTACAGAAAGTTCATTTAATAGAATTTCAGTTGATGGAGATACCTCTACAAATGATACCATTATGCTTTTGGCAAATAAACAGAGTGGAAATTATCATAAAGAGGCTTTTCAAATTGCTCTTAAAGAGATAACATTTAATCTTGCAATGATGATAATAAAAGATGGTGAAGGCTCAACAAAAGTTGTATCTTTTGAGGTTAAAGGAGCAAAAAGCAAAGAGGATGCAATTAAAGCTAGTAGAGCATTAAGTAATTCATTATTAGTAAAAACAGCACTATTTGGAGAAGACCCAAACTGGGGAAGAATCGCTTCTACGATTGGAGCGAGTGGAATTGATTGTGATGATTCTCTTTTAACAATACACTATGATAATCTATTGATTTACTCTGATGAGTGCAGAGAACTTAGCAAAGAAGCAGAAGATAAAGCATATAAAATAATGAAACAAGATAGTTTTAAAGTGATTTGTAATTTAGGCTTAGGAGATTATAGTTATATTAGTTATGGATGTGATTTGAGCTATGAATATGTTAAGATAAATGCAGAATATAGAACATAAAATTAAGTCATTGTAAATATAGCCGAGGTCAAGTGTTGAAAATCCACCCACTTTGTGAGTTGATTTTACAACACTCGACCCCTACCGTACTATCTAATTGTATCTATTTTAAAAATTCAAGGGATTGCCTCAATACTAATGAAATAAGCAATATAATGGGTGAAACTCACCAAAATATTATATTATAAATTCTTATTTCTTTGGTATTACCAAGCCTACAAAAAATTCGTAGATAAATTAATTATACAAAATAGGGTCTTTAACTCCTGCTTTTTTAAATCCTCTTAATCGTAATCTACAACTATCACAAACTCCACATGCTTTATCTTCATTTTGATAACAGCTCCATGTAAACTCTAATGGAACATTTAACTCTAGTGCTTTTGACACAATTTGTGCTTTATTTAAGTGAACTAATGGCATAAATATCTCTATTTTTGTTTCATCTTTTGTTCCACTATTTATAGCTTTTTGCATATCTTTAATATAAGATTCTGTGCAATCAGGGTAGCCACTGCTATCTTCTTGAACCACTCCAATTACAATAAGTTTTGCACCCTCTTTTTCGGCAATAGCAGATGCAATTGATAAAAATATACCGTTTCTAAATGGTACATAAGTTATTGGTACCCCCTCTTCTATCCCTGATGTTGGAACTTCTATATTTTTATCTGTTAAAGCAGAAGCTCCAATTTGAGTAAAAAAGTCTAAATCTATCTCGTAAGTATTTAAGCAATCTAATTTATAAGTTATATCTCTAAAAGCTTTCATTTCCCTTTTTTGAGTTCTTTGCCCATAACTAAAATGAAGAGCAATAACATCATAACCCATATTTTTAGTTATAAAACTGCTTAAAGTACTATCCATCCCTCCACTAATTACACAAACTGCTTTTGGTTTATTCTCTTGTTTCATATTAATACCTAGATTTCATATTATCAAATGATTTTAATTGCCATGGTTTCATATCTTTAGAACTCTCTAATTTAGACTCTAAATCATCATTTAACTCACTAAAAAAATCAAATCCAGTAAGCTCTTCAACCTTATCTACACTAACCACAAATTTACTAAATGGTTCATAACCTTTTACTTTTTGAGGAATAATTACAGCTAACATCTTTGGTTCTTGATTATCATTTATCCCCACAAATATTTTATAAAAAGCATCTGGAATCTCCACAAAATTACTACTACTTAGCTTTGTTATATCCGAATCAAAAATTGGACCAACTGTTACCCAAACTTTTTTAAATTTTTTGGTAAAATATTTAACCTCAACCTCCTCCAATCTTTGCCATATTTTTCTGTTTAAATTTGGTTTTTGTGGAGATATATTTGTCATCAAAAATGTGCTAAGTTGTGCATCTCTTCCATAAAGTCTACTAATAGCATAATTTGGTGCCATATGTCCTCTATCATATCCACTATTAGTATAATCTTTATGTTCTATATTTGTTATATTTCTCCAGTCAGAATTAAATGAACTAGGTCTTTTTAATCTCTTTGAATTTGATGGAATTTCTGACAGCTGATAAGTCGTCCATAAAGGATTACCTCTATAATCAGAGTATCCAACCATAAAATTACTATTTCTAAAAATTCTGGTAAACGTATTTAAATTAGTTGAATTTGAAGAGGGAACACCCATATATACCATTTTAGGTCTTGCATACATAACTTCATATGGATATGTAATAAGCACCATTAACAATAATGCTATAGATACCTTTGGTCTTTTTTTAATTAGACTAAAGATAGCAAAAATATGTTTAATAAGGTCTTGTTGTCTCATAGAGTTGTCTCATTATTTTCCAAAGATGGTAATATTGATAGTATAAAGTTTAGGTATTGATTATCTTTTAAGACTTGAATATGAGCTAAATCATCAGAGAGTATAAATGTATCATAATTTGAAGTTTTAATAGATTCACTAATAGAGCTTAAGGTGGTATTATTTTTTTGATATAACATAATATTATCATCTTTTGTTGGAGAGAATATTACACGATAAGGATTAAGTTCATCTACTCCCATTTGACTAGATATATCCACAACCCCATCATCATTATAGTAATAGTTATTATCAGAGGTTATCTCATCGCTATAACCTAGATGATAAACTGATATATTATTATATTTATCCCCAATTTCACTATTTATTTTTGACAATGCCATACTATCAGGTGCTAGATTAACCCCTGCATTTCGACTAAAATCTATATATGAGCCTTCACTAACTAATGGAAAGTTTTTCATCCCAAGATGAGGAGTATCTAAGGTAATAAGTTTTTGAATATTTTTTGTTTGCTCATTTTGAATATAAGCACGACTTGCAAGTCCACCCATAGAATAACTTAATAAGATAAAATCATCTATCTTATTAACATTATAAATATCATCAATAATAGCTTTTAACTGAACTCCTTGTGCATCAAAAGATAACTGATTTTCATTTGTAAAGTTTACAGCAAAAACTCTATGTCTTAAAAATATCTCTTGTTTTGTGGACAAATCAGAGGTTACATTCACATCATTATTTAACTTCCAATCAATTGAAGTTATATTAAAATCTCCACTATCTAATCCATATATATGGTCTTTTGCTTGGCTTCTTATATCTTTTAAAGACCTAAATCTATTTTGTGTATTTATATCATCCAAATCAATACATAATATCTCTTTTTTACCATCTCCATCCCAACATTTAGCCTCTTGGTCAATATCTATTTTAAGAGCTACTTCCACATAAGAGCCATCTTTAAGACCCATCTGTTGAGATATATAAGGTGCCATATTGCCCCAAGATGAAGCACCATCGTTTAGACCGTGAACAATAACTATATTTGTATCTGTTGGTATTTTTAATGTTGTAGTTTCATCACTTAAGGCATAATCTCCAAACTCTCCACTATTATCTTTTGCTCTTACTCTAATCTCATAAGTTGTCTCATTAATTAAATTATCTATATTATACGATAGCTCTTTTGTCGCAACTTCATAACTCCAATCAGAATCTTTAACTCTATAAGATATATAATACTCCACCACCTCACCATCACTAT
Source organism: uncultured Sulfurovum sp. (assembly GCA_964457735.1). Taxonomy (GTDB): domain Bacteria; phylum Campylobacterota; class Campylobacteria; order Campylobacterales; family Sulfurovaceae; genus FS08-3. Next base: position 17,824 of record CAYWFW010000079.1, read on the forward strand.
CAATAGATGCATCAAATGAGATATTTATATCAAAAATATTAGCCTCTGTTAGAATATTAGATACAGCAGATGGTTTTTGATTTATCACTATAGGTGGATTAGTTGGATCAAATTTATCACTATAACTATAATCACTATAATTTCCAGTATTATCTTTTGCTTTTACTCTAAACTGATAAGTAAAATTACTATTTAAATTATTAAATTTCATTGACGATGAATTGGTTTCTCTTGCATCTCCCCAATCTGTATTATTAATCTTAAATGATACATAATAGTTATCTATATAGCCATCAATATCAATAGATTTTTCCCAAGATAGAGTAAAAGAGTTTGTATCTACATCTAAAAATTCTAAATTAGATGGCGAAGATGGTTTAGAGTTCTTTGTAGATTTGATTTGGTCTATATCTGTTGTAAGATTTGAATCTGTAGAGTTTATATCTTTTTGAACCGATGAACTACTGCTAGAAGAACCACAACTATTTATTATAAAGATTGCAATAAAAATTGCCATTAATTTGATTTTCATATTATTATCCTTTATCTTTTATATT
>CAYWFW010000080.1:0-4060 GCA_964457735.1 uncultured Sulfurovum sp.
ATAAAATTGTTAATTAATTGTTACTAGAATATTTACGCTTATATCTTTTTATCATACTCTCATTTCCAATCAATCCACCTTGATGAATATATAAAGTTTCTTCATCAAATATCTCACTATATTTTTCTATTACTAACCAACCTTTTGGATCATACAATAAATCAAATTCTATTTTGGAGTTTTCTTTTAACTCTAGCCAAATTTCATAATTATTTTTATATAGTTTTCCAAAATGATATTTTTTATCTAAAAGTAAAATTTCAGGATAATATTTTGAATCCTTTTCTAACATTTTAAATTGCTCTAAAAGATACTCTTTATCTCCAACACAAGGGGTTGTATAAACTTTTATACCATATTTATTAAGTGCTTTTGATAAAAACAAAGCTGTTGTCCCTGTTCCAGAAGGAAGCATAACTTTTAGATTTGTAAAATTATTTTGATTACACCACTCTATTATTTCAGAAGCTAAAATATCAATTCCAATTTTTGCCTCTAAATCTCTACCACCCTCTTGAATAAAAATAGTATTATTATCATCTATAATAGTTCTTTTCAAGCTCAAAACTGGTGATTTAGCTTTAGCCATCACTTCCGAAATATTTTCTCCAATAATTAAATTCATCCCATTTTCAAGAGCATATTTATAGTTTCCCTCAGGATTGACCTCTAAATATGATGGGATATGATTAACTAAATAATCAAACTTCCAACCTCTTAACTTTGCCAAAACAGATAATGAATACATCGCATTTGATTGAACTGAACCATAAGATATAACTTTTTTAATATCAGGAAAATCATTAATTAGATAATAATATAACTTTCTTGCTTTATTTCCAGAAAAATCATCACTAAGTAAATCATCTCGTTTAATAAATATCTTTTGATTTTTAAAGCTAATTTGTTCTATTGGAGATATTTGAAAAGGGTTATTTCTCATATTAGATTCTTTAAATTATAATTTTAGGAATAACTTCCAAAGGGCAACCATAAAGCACGGTAGGGGTCATGTGTTGCAAAATCAACTCATAAAGTGGGTGGATTTTCAACACTTGACCTCGCTCGAATCGTTGCCGTGTTTAACCGAGTTCAGGTATCGGCTGTTTCATTCAGCTACGCTTTACAAAACACTCAACACCAAACCCCTATAATATCTTTAAATTCCTTATTTCATTGGCATTAAGGATTGCCACTACTATATTTTATCATTAATTACGATTAAGTGCATTTAAATCTTCAAATGCCACTTCTAATCTTTTAACTAAAGTTAGCTCACCATCTCTAAGCCATTTTCTAGGGTCATAATATTTTTTATTTGGTTTATCTTCGCCCTCTGGATTTCCAATTTGACCTTGAAGATAATCACCATTAGTCTCTACATAACTTTTAACACCATCCCAAAATGCCCATTGAGTATCTGTATCAATATTCATTTTAACAACGCCATATCCAATTGCTTCTCTAATATCTTCTAGTGATGAACCTGAACCACCATGAAATACAAAATATACAGGTTTAGTATCTTTGGTATTATATTTGTCTGTAATAAATTTTTGAGAATTATCTAAAATCTTTGGAGTCAAACTAACATTACCAGGTTTATAAACACCATGAACATTACCAAAAGATGCAGCAATTGTAAATTTATCACTTATCTTGCTTAACTCTTCATAAGCATAAGCCACCTCTTGTGGTTGAGTATATAAAAGTGAACTGTCAATATTGGTATTATCAATACCATCCTCTTCTCCACCAGTCACACCAAGTTCTATCTCAAGTGTCATTCCGATTTTACTCATTCTCTCTAAATATTTTTTACAAGTTGCAATATTATCTTCTATCGGTTCTTCTGATAAATCTATCATATGAGATGAAAATAAAGGGATGCCATATTTTTTATAATGCTCTTCACTTGCATCAAGAAGTGAATCAATCCAAGGTAAAAGTTTTCTTGCTGCATGGTCTGTATGAATCACAACAGGAACGCCATAAGCTTTTGCCATAGTATGAATATGATTAGCCCCTGATATTGCACCTAATACAGCAGAGGTATCAGCATCTAAACCTTTGCCACCATAAAAAGAACCACCACCATGAGAAAATTGAATAATAATAGGAGAATTTACTATTTTAGCAGATTCTAAAACAGCGTTAATTGAGTTTGTTCCAACAACATTTACAGCAGGAAGGGCAAAACCCTCCTTTTTTGCTATATCAAACAGTTTATCAAGATTATCACCAGTGACAACACCAGCATCAATAGAATCCAAAACTTTTAAAGACATATCTTAATTCCTTTGGTTAGAAAATTATTTTATTACCACTTTAGCTTTTTTCATAAGAGCATCAATAAGTTTTTTCTGTTTAAGTTGCATTTTGATAAAATCTTTAACTTTATCAAATGTTAATTGCTTACCTTTTGCTTGATATATTTTTTTATCGTTATCATAAACAGCTTTTGCTTCACTATCAGTAGCTTTATATTTTGCTAACTCTTTTTGCATCCAATAGTTTGCAACTAGTTGTTCTATTTCTTCTTTTGTTACAGACTTTTTTGCTTTATTTTTAATTAATATACCTGGAGCTAAACTTTGTATGATAGACTTTTTTTGATCTTTATCTAATTTATCATAAGTTTGAACTTTCTTATCTTTTGGAGTTACTGCCTTAAGAAATTTATTAGCCTCTGTTTTTGTTATATCTAATCCATCTACTGTACCAATTACATCTGCTGCTATCGTAGATGATGTTGCCAATACAATTGCCAATACTGATGTTTTTAAAATTTTGTTCATATTTCTTCCTTTTTTTTATAATCTTAAATATATTAACCAATTAAAGTAAATAATTAGTTAATACTTAAACCTCTACTTTGAGCTATTTGTATCAAGAAGATTTTTTACATCTGCTTTAGATCTTAACTCTTTTGCAATCTCTGTTAATTTAGAATTAAACTGTTTTTGTCTTAATGATTGGATAATATTATCTTTTACTTTATCAAATGCTATTGTTTCAGCTGGATTTATTTTTTCTAAATAAATTATATGAAAACCAAATTGAGTCTTAACAGGCGTCATTGTAATAGTTCCCTCTTTAAGTGCAAATGTAGCTTTAGAGAACTCTGATACCATTTGATCTGCTGTAAAACTACCTAAATCTCCACCATTTGGTCCAGAAGGTCCAGTTGATTTTGATTTTGCCAACTCTACAAATTTATCCATTAAAGCTTTATCCTTAAGCTTTGACATTTGGGCTATAATATCTTTTGCCTCTTTTTCTGTTATAACCAAAATATGTTTAGCTTGTGCAGTTTGAGGATTTTTAAACTTATCTTGATTCTTTTTATAAAAATCTTTAGCTTCACTATCACTTACAATAGTATGTTCCATCTGTTTTTTCATCCATAAGTTTACAAAAAGTTCATCTTTTAATTTTTCAAGATTCTCTTTAAAAAGAGGTGACTCATCTACTTTATCTTTTTTTGCTGCTTCAATAAATAAACTTCTTTCAATTAATCTATCTATAATCATAACTTTTTGCTCACTTGGTAAAGCGATAAAACTAGCTTGTGGAGCAGAAGCTTTTACAAATAATTCAGCATCATCTGCTGTGATATTTTTACCATTTACTGTTGCAATTGTATCACCTGCATGTAATCCTGACAATGCTAGTGATATAATGATTAGAGAACTTTTAACTATTTTCATTTTATTTCCTTAAGTTTTAAATATTAACTATTTGTATAATTATGGTAATATTTTATAATATTTTAGATAACAAATTCTTTAGTAAGGTAAATGAGTTGATAAATAAGAGTATAAAAAAAGTAAAAAAAAGTAAAATGGCAACAAAAAAAGAGATTTTAGAGATAAAAACATTATTTTTAGAAAAATATCCAAATTCTGTAACAGAACTTCAATATGAGGATTTATATCAATTATTAATTAGTGTGATGCTTTCTGCTCAATGTACAGATAAACGAGTTAATCTTATAACTCCTGCACTTTTTAAAGCATATCCATCTGTTAAAGAGTTAGCAATTGCTGATATTGATGAT
>CAYWFW010000081.1:0-3265 GCA_964457735.1 uncultured Sulfurovum sp.
ATATTATCTTTAATATTAAAAAAGGTCTTAATTAGATAATATTATATTTTAAGTTCTAAAACTACATCTCTTATACTCTTTTTATACTCAGCTTTAATTTTATCTTTTCTAACATAACTGTCTTGTATCTTTTTATGAAGCTTAGTTAATTCTTTTTTTCTATTTCTATTAAAATATTTTTGTGATAAATTTGATTGATTACTTAACTTTACCCCATCTTTAAGTGCATGAGAACGAGTTGCAATATGCTCAGTATAATATATAACTCTTGATAGGACTATAAATATAAAATTCATATCTTTAATTGGTCCTAATTTGACTCTATTTGAACCTATACTCTTACCTAAGATTTTTATATCCATAAGTTTATTCATCCCTAAAGCTGTTGATACCCCACCAGCGATACTACCCATTGCTAAGCCAAGTAACATAGTAGCTCCACCAGAGAGTATATCAATTCCACTTCCAATAACTGCCCCACTTATAGCTCCTGTTGATATTATATCTTTTTTGCTTAATCCAAATATTGATTTACTCTCTTTAGAAAATAGTTGAACCTCGTTTATATTTAAATGTATATCATCTTTAAATATATTTTTATGATTCCAAATCTTATTTATACTATTTTGAAACTCCAATTCAAACTTAATAATATCTGCTTTATACTCTTGTGTTATCTCATCTATTTCCCCCTCTGATACAGGGCTACCTAGCACTTGATACTCATTAGTATATGTAATTATCTTAATAAGTGTATCGCTAATAAGTTCCACAGAATCATCTATTTTTTGTTTATGAAATTTTTTAAAAATCTCTATAGAGTTCTCCATAGGCTCAACCCATTCCTCTTTAAGTTGAGATATACTTTTAAGTATAGTAATATGCGTTTTGTAGTTTGCCTTCATTGGATTATATACTCTAACTAATCTAAAATATTGACCAAGAGCCAATTTCCACTGCTGTATATAATCATCATTGCCAATGAGATTAATCAATGCCATTGATGGTTGAGAACTCCATCGTAATATTTCCATTTGAGCCTCATATTCAGGACTATATGGTTTTGAACCATCAACAACATATATTATAGAAGCCCCCTCTATAATTGGTTTAAGAAGTTCTATCTCATCACTATATCTCTTGTCATCTATATGCTGATATACAAACTCTCTAAGTACACTAGCTTTTTTATCTGCCGAAACATTTTTTTGTTTTAACCAAGCTAAAACTCTTCTAGCTCTTTGAAATCCTGGTGTATCATAAAGTTCATAAATAATCTTACCATCAACTATTAATGGAAAACTTCTACTTTTTTTTGTTGTTCCTGATGTATCTGAAATTTGAATCGTATCATCAAGAGACAAAGATGCAACTATACTACTTTTACCCTTATTCGGGTGTCCAACTACTGCAAATTTTGGGTAAGAGGTCACTATTTTAAACCTTTAAATTTATAAAATCTCTATTTTCAAGTGATGCTAACCACCTACTATATATATCTAATTCATTTGGCAAGAATTTAAGATTATTACTCTCTAGTCCAACAAGATATATATCAACTACTCCATCAATATGAAGAATCAAATCATCTAAAAAGTCCACCAAATCCATTGTTGGTGGTTCCCAAGATTTCAAATATAATAAAATATTATCATCTACTAAAGATATAACTTTTGCATCATCTTCTAAACTATTATTTCCTGCTACTTCAAAAATATTTTGACTAGATATTGATAATTTTTTATTAAAATATCCAATCTCTTTAGTACTCATTGCCCAACCTAAAATAAAATTATAATTGCTTTTTTTCTTGTTAGTATTAACTTTTTTATCACTTTGAATAAACTCCATCTCATTATGTTGAGATGCTGTTGTAATAATTGGACTTTGAATCTCTTTTAGAATATCATCTATACCATCTATTAATAAAATCTCTTTGGTTACTCTTACTGAAAATACTCTATTAATAATTATAATTATAATAGTTCTTAAAAAAATAGAGTAAAAAAGGGTACTTAAGAGCAAAAATTTCCACCATTCTCCAAGAATAGAAGCATTTAGTATCATCTCTTTATTAACTGTTCCACCTAGCCTAAAATAATGACTCTCTGAAATTAGCTCTAAAGATATTGATGATATAAAGCTATTCCATGGATATGAAAGAATAAGCATTATATCATAAAACTCTTTTGTTGTAATATTAAGAGTTGTACTCCATGCAAATGCAATATCAGTTGTGGTCACCATCAAAATAAGAGCCAATCCCAAACCAATAGAGAAAGATAACGACAGATATTGAGCTTTTTGTAAAAATATTAGATTTGTAAAAGATGAGTTTATCTTGATATTTATAGAGTTTTGATACCACTCAATAATCTTTTGAAGCCAAAATGTTGGCAACATATCTAATAAGATATTATCTTGATATTTTATACGAAAGAGTGCAAATATAGAGACAGAAATACTTATTATAGGTATAAAGACAACAAAAAACAAAAGATATATAATATTTACAGGCTCTTTTCCACTATAGCTTAAAAGCCCTAAACCAGTAAAAAAGCCAATAATAAAAAGTATAGTCAATAATATAATACTTACAATCTTAAAATTATCTAGCATAATTTGAGATTTGATTGGTAAAGAGAGCCTAAATCTATTTTCATCAATCCAAAGAGATATTAGTTTTGTAGATTTTACTATATTATGATATTTAATACCAAACTCTCTATTTTGAGACTTTGATACTTTATTATTATCTATTAGTTCGGTTATATCTATAAAATCTTTTATATTTAGATCTCTTATCTTTTTTGGCATATAATTCTCAATTTTTTAGATATTATATCTTATCTCTATTACATTTTTATAAAATGATACAGATACTCTAAGTTTCCCTCTTTTCCTGCCAATTTTGATACACTTTGATATTGAATTATCCATCCGAGTTTGATAATTACCTTTTCAAAACTCTTTTTGGTTTTATCAATTAGATTAATATCAACAACAACACCTCTACTATCTCGTGAAGCATCTTTACCTACTTCAAATTGTGGTTTATATAATAAAATAATATCAGTTGTTTTATTTGCTAGTTTATCAATATATTCTATAATCTGTAAAATAGAGATAAAAGAGACATCACAAGAGATAATATCAAACTCTTTATCACTTCTAAAATCTCTTATATCACAATTTTCAAAAAGCTGTAATTTTTTGTTATCTCTTAGAGAGTGATGTAACTGATTTGAACCAACATCTACACAGT
>CAYWFW010000082.1:0-6453 GCA_964457735.1 uncultured Sulfurovum sp.
TGAATGCATGTCCTTATGATGCAAGATATGTTGATGATAGAACAATGACTGTTGATAAATGTACATTTTGTTCTGATACAAGACTTGCAAGAGGTGAGACAACAACTGCTTGTCAAAATACTTGTCCAACAAAAGTTAGAATTTTTGGAGACTTGGATGATCCTGATAGTGAAATTAGTGAAATTCTTAGAACAAGAGAACACTTTACACTTAAGCCTCATCTAGGTACTAAACCAAAACTTTTTTATGTAATGTAAGGTGGTGAAATTATGAATTTAAAAAATATTATACCTCTAAAAGAAGGTTTTACTTTCAAATCGCTGTTTGAGTATGAAAAAACTCCTTTAAATAATTTTGTTGCCGTAACAACAATCTCACTAGTACTTCTATTTTTTATGGGAGTTATCACATATTTGATGCATGGTCATCATGCTTACAATGTAACAAGAGAACACCCTTGGGGATTGCTTATTGGTATGTATGTATTCTTTGTTGTATCTAGTACTGGGCTTTGTATTATCTCATCTTTTGGGCATGTTTTTAATATAAAAGAGTTTAAGATTATTGGTAAAAGAGCTATTGCAGGAGCAATTATTGCTATCCTTTCTGGTTTTGCAGTAATTGCATTTGAGATTGGTCACCCTGTAACAATGATGATTTATAATGTTTTAAGTCCTGGACTAACTTCTGCTATTTGGTGGATGGGAACTTTATATGGACTTTATTTAACTCTTATCATATTTGAATTTGTTTTACTTCAAAGAAATGATCATAAATGGGGATGGTATTTTAGTCTTGGTGGACTTATCATTGGTGTTATAGCTCACTCAAATCTTGGTTCTGTATTTGGATTTTTAATAGCTCGTCCAATCTCAAATGGTGTATTTTATCCTGTATACTTTATCCTTTCTGCAATGATAACAGGTTCTTATCTGATATTCTTACTTTATGGATTTAGATATAAAATGGACTTTCCAATAGAAGTTAAAACTATGCTTATAAAATTAGCAAAAATATTAGGTCTATTATTGGCTATATTAATGTTCTTTGAAGCATGGAAGTTTTTAACAGCAATCTATGGTGGAAAACCAGAAAAAGCTGATGTTGCATTACATATTTTAAGTGGTGCGAATTTTTGGGTAGGTGAATTTTTGCTAGGTATGTTGATTCCATTTGTTATTGTAATTTATAGCAAAGGTAAAGATGTTCATACTCTTGTTTGGGCTTCTATCACTGGAATGATTGGGATATTCTTTATGAGATATGATTTAGTTCATGATACTCAAATATTTCCAATGCAAACTCTAAAAATCAAAGAGTATCAACTTGTTCCAACATGGGTAGAGTACTTTCCATCATTTGCCGAAATTGCAATATCTATTGGTGCAATTGGTGTGGCTATTTCTATGTATTATGTGGTATCAAAAGCTTTTGATTTAGACTACAGTGAAGATGACTTAAAAGATAGTCACTAATCAATCTAATATGGGTATCTCTTCTACCCATATTTTTTAATCATCTAGGATATGGTAATTTTAGCCTCACCAAAAGCTGGAGCTAAAGTACCATTTCCTAGTTTTAAAAGAGGTCGTTTATTTTAATATTACCTTCCATAATATTAAGACTATTTAACCATCGCTTCTAATTCATCTTTTGTAACTTTATTAAAGTTAAGATATTTATAAACTTCATCACTCATCTCAGGAGTAATTTTATTTGCTACAATCTCTAAATACTCATCAGCAGTTGGTAATGCACCTTTAAGAGCAACAACAGCAGCAAGTTCAGCAGAACCAAGATAAACTTGTGAACCTTTTCCTAGTCTATTATCAAAGTTTCTTGTAGAGGTACTAAATACATAAGCATTAACTGCAACACTAGCTTGATTCCCCATACATAAACTACAACCTGGAATTTCAGTTCTAGCCCCTGCCATACCAAATACAGAGTAATATCCCTCTTCTTGAAGAGTTTTCTCATCCATTTTAGTTGGAGGACAAATCCATAATTTATTAGCAACAGCTCCCTCACCTCTTAAAATTTCACCAGCAGCACGGAAAAGACCAATATTTGTCATACAACTACCAACAAATACTTCATCAATCTCTGTTCTAAGTCCTGCTTCTCTAATCTCTGTAAGAGTCTTAACATCATCTGGGTCATTTGGACAAGCTAATATTGGCTCTTTGATTTCATCAAGATTGATATTAATAGTTGCAATATATTTTGCATCTTTATCAGCCTCCATTAATTCACCATTTTCAATCCAATCTCTCATCTTATCAGCTCTTCTTTGTAGAGTTGCTGCATCACTATATCCTTGTTTTATCAACTCTTCAATTAAAACAATATTTGATTCAAGATATTCAACTACTGGAGCTTTGTTTAATTTAACTGTACAAGCTGCTGCTGAACGTTCTGCCGAAGCATCTGAAAGTTCAAATGCTTGTTCACATTTTAAATCTTCTAAACCTTCAATCTCAACTACAGTTCCAGCAAAGATATTTTTCTTACCTTTTTTCTCTACTGTTAAAAGACCATCTTTAAGTGCTTGATGAGGAATAGCATTTACTAAATCTCTTAAAGTAATCCCTGGTTGCATTGTACCACTAAATTTAACCAAAACAGAATCAGGAACAGTTAAAGGCATCATACCAGTTACCCCTGCAAATGCAACAAGTCCAGACCCAGCAGGAAAAGAGATACCAATAGGAAATCTTGTATGAGAATCTCCACCAGTTCCTACTGTATCAGGCAGACATAATCTATTTAACCATGAGTGAATTACACCATCACCTGGTCTAAGGATAAACCCTTTTCTACTTGTCCAAAATTCTGGAAGTGTATGTTGTAATTCAATATCTGCTGGTTTTGGATAAGCAGCTGTATGACAAAATGATTGCATAACCATATCAGCACCAAAACTTAATGCTGCTAACTCTTTTACCTCATCTCTTGTCATTGGTCCTGTTGTATCTTGACTTCCAACAGTTGTAGCAATTGGCTCACAATACATACCAGGTTTAACACCCTCAACACCACAAGCTTTACCTAACATTTTTTGAGCTAATGTATATCCACTTCCATCATCTTCTGGTTGTTCTGGAGTCAAGAAAATATCTCCTGCATCCATACCTAGAGCAACTCTAGCTTTTGCAGTAAGACCTTTTCCAATAATTAATGGAATTCTACCCCCTGCTCTCATCTCATCTGGTAATGTATTTGGAGCGATTTTAAATTCACTTACAACCTCACCATCTCTCTCAATAACACCTTCATAAGGTTTAACAGTAATAACATCACCAGTATTAAGCTTACCTACAGGTGCTTGAATTGGAATACAACCACTATCTTCTGCTGTGTTAAAGAAAATTGGAGCGATAATATCACCAATCACAATACCACCAGTTTTTTTATTTGGAATACCATCAATCTCTACACCCATATGCCATTGAACAGAGTTAATTCCAGATTTACGAGATGAACCAGTTCCTACAACATCACCAACATAAGCTAAAGGATAACCTTTTTCTTTAAGTTCTTTCATTGTATCAAGTGGGTTTTCCATTCTATTTACTAAAAATGAATTTGCATGAAGAGGAATATCTGCTCTTGTAAACGCTTCACCAGCTGGAGATAAATCATCAGTATTTGTTTCACCTGGAATTTTATATACAGTTACTGTAATCTCCTCTTTCATTGGTTCTTGATTTATAAACCATTCCGCATTTGCCCAAGACTCAATTACTTGTTTTGCAAAAGGATTATTATGATTCATTAATTCTTTTACTACATCAAAATCAGCATATACTAAAGTTGTATTTTTAAGCTGATCTGCTGCTTCTTGAGCTATTGCTACATTATTGTTTCTAAGTCCATCAATAAGTGGTCCAACATTAAACCCACCTAGCATTTTACCTAAGATTTTAATTGCCTTAATTCTATCAATAGCATGAGAATGTGCATCTTCATGCACAATCGCATTCAAAAATGCTGCTTTTACATAAGCAGCATCATCAACACCAGCTGGAACTTTATTTTCTAATAAATCTAATAAATATGATTCTTCTTCAATTTTATCAGCTTTTAATAGCTCTACTAACTGAGCAACTTGCTCTGCTGTTAAAGCTAATGGTGGGACACCAAGCTTTGCTCTTTCTTGTGTATGTGCTTTATAATTTGCAACTAATGACATAAAGTCTCCTATTGATTAAAATAATTTTATAACTGATTTTATCAAAAGAAGCATATCTAAATACTTAAAGTTATTTCTTGCTGTTATCCTCTGTTTTGATGTATCATATTGTTACAACTTTTAGATTTGACTAATTATCTATCTGCTTTGATATTTTAGAGATAGAATCAAAAAGTTGCTTTTTTGTATCATAAAAAAATGAAAACTTCTCCGAATCTTTTAGCTCTACAAAAATTTGAAAACCTACCACTTCAACTTTTCCTTTTGCTTCTATCTCTAGCCACTCAAGGCTTACTTGTGTTGTTTCATCCTCATATCCAGTCTTTACTATCGCTGCTGGATACAATTGTTTTATATTTGAAAGATTTATATCTTTATTTTCTATTTTTATTATCATAAAATAAGTATATCATTTTAATATTAAACTCTATTTTGATACAATTGTGTTAATTATAAAAAAAGGTAAATTTATGTTAAAAAAAGTTCTATTATTTGTGTTAATATTTTCATCGTTGTCTATTGCAACAGTCCAACATATCCCAGCAACACCAAAGGCATTTAAAGGATTAAAAGTTATTGATATAAGAACACCAGCTGAGTGGAAAGAAACAGGAATTATAAAAGGTTCATATACATTAATGTTTTTTGATGAAAAAGGTAAATATGATATTATGAAATTTATAAAAAATCTTGATAATATAGTTAAAAAAGGGGAAAAATTTGCTCTTGTGTGTAGAACTGGAAGTAGAACAAATATGGTTTCTGAATTTTTAGCAAAAGATTTAGGATACAATGTTGTAGATTTGCAAGGTGGTCTTGTAAAATTGGTAAAAGAGGGTTATAAAACTTCTGCATATATGCCTAAAAGATAATTTTGTGATAAAAAAATTAACTATAGTTTTATTATTAACTTGTTTTTCTATTAATTTAAATGCTTCTGATGATATTAAAAAACTTATTGGTAATATGTTTATGGTTGGATTTTTTGGCACAAGTGTAGATAAAAATAGCCAAATAATTAAAGATATAAAAGATTATCATCTTGGTGGAGTAATTTTATTTGATAAAGACCCTAGTGATAGAAAAAAAGCTAAAAATATAAAAGATAAAGAGCAAGTAAAGAGTTTAACTCTAGCTTTGCAAAAATATTCAAACTATAAACTTTTGATTGCCGTTGATCAAGAGGGTGGGAGAGTTCAAAGATTATCTCCTAGAAATGGTTTTTCTCAAAAATATAAAAGTGCGTCTGATATTGTTAAAAAAAATGATAAATATATAAAATCTGAATATTCAAAAATGGCAAAAGAGCTAAAAAGCGTTGGTATAAATTTTAATTTAGCACCTGTTGTGGATTTAGAGATTAACCCCAATAATAGAGTTATTGTTAAATTAAAACGCTCCTATGGAAAAACTCCATTAGATGTTACCAAATATTCAACTATTTTTATACAAGAGATGGCAAAAAAAGGTATTTTAACATCTTTAAAACATTTTCCAGGGCATGGTTCATCACTAGGAGATACTCATAAAGGTTTTGTTGATATAACAAATACATGGCAAAAAAAAGAGTTAAAACCATATCAGAATTTGATAGAAGATGGCATAGTTGATACAATAATGGTGGCTCATGTTATGAATAAACAAATTGATAGTAAATATCCATCATCTTTATCAAAAAAAAGTGTTACTAATCTTCTAAGAGGAAAATTATTATATGAAGGTGTGGTAATTAGCGATGATTTACAAATGAGAGCAATTAGTAAACATTACTCTTTAAGAGATACAATAAAACTTTCAATAAATGCAGGGGTTGATATACTTTTATTTGGAAATCAACTAGACCCAACAAAAATCATATCTGTTAAAACATTAATTGATACAGCCTATGAACTATATCAATCAAAAGAGATAAGTTTAGCTCAGATTAGAATGGCAAATCAAAGGATTGATAGATTAAAGGATAAACAGTTATAAACTGCTAGTTTTTAGGGCAGTAAAGTAAACTTTTGTGCTTTTAAAAGTAGTGAATTCACCAGACCCTAAATTTCTAAATTTCAACCAATGGAGGTGATGAAATAGGCTTTAGATTACTAAGAGAATATTAAGTATATATGAGAATTTGAGTGCGTTCATTGTAGAAAAAATATTGTTTTATCTAAATGATTGTTACAAGATTTAAAGTTAGTACTTCAATCTTAACAGAGTAGTATCTCTTTGCTTTAAAGTTGAAAAACTTTAGAAAAAGGATGGGTTACCCT
>CAYWFW010000083.1:0-10040 GCA_964457735.1 uncultured Sulfurovum sp.
CTTATTATCAACAATGGTGCTTATGGTAATAGAATGTGTCAAATAGCAAATAGATACAATATAGATTTTGTAGAGTTTAAAAGTTCTCCAATTGAACCTATTGATTTAGATAAATTAGAGAAAATTATAATAGATAATAAAGATATTTCTCATTTGGCAGTTGTTCATCATGAAACTACAACAGGGTTACTTAATAATCTTGATGAAATAGGAAAATTAGCAAAAAAATATAATATAGAATTATTAGTAGATGCTATGAGCTCATATGCAGCAGTTCCTATTGATATGAAAAAACAAAATATCTCTTACCTTGTAGCCTCATCAAATAAAAATATTCAAGGTATGGCTGGAGTTGGATTTGTAATAGCAAACAAAAATTCACTTGAAAACTTAAAAGATATAAAACCTAGAACATTTTATTTGAGTTTATATGAGCAGTATCAAAATTTTATAAAATCTCATCAAATGAGATTTACTCCACCGGTTCAAACACTATATGCTTTAAAACAAGCCATTATTGAAGCAAAAGAAGAAGGAATAGAAAATAGATACAAAAGATATTCTAAATCTTGGGAAACTTTAACAAATGGATTAAAAGAGTTAGGATTAAAATATTTAGTAGATGATAAATATCATTCTAAAATTATCACTTCTATTTTTATACCAGATGGAGTTGATTTTAATCATATGCATGATTATTTTTATGAAAGAGGATTTACTATTTATCCTGGTAAAGTAGAAGAATTTAATACTTTTAGAGTAGCTAATATTGGTGAAATTGATTATAGGGATATTGAAAAGTTTTTAGAGTTATTAATAATCTATTTAGGAAAGTAAAATAAGTGAAAGTATCTATCATAAAATATAAACAACTTATTGAAAACTTTGCTTCTTTGTATGTTTTACAAATAACAAATATATTAATACCTCTTATTACTCTTCCATACTTAGTAAGAGTACTTGGGGTAGAAAGCTTTGGGCTTGTTTCGTTTGCTCAGGTTTTTGCTATGTTTTTTGTAATGGTGGTAGATTTTGGATTTAACCTAAGTATTGTTCGTCTTATTTCTGTTAAGTCAGAAAATAAAGAGCAAGTATCAGAGATTTTTTCTAGTGTTATAGTAATAAAATTTATTTTATTACTACTCTCTTTTTTGCTTTACTATGGTATAGTTAATAGCATGGAGAGATTTGTTAAAAATGAGTTGCTTTATCTTTATATGTATGGTATTGTTATAGGCCAAGGTTTCTTTCCTGTGTGGTTCTTTCAAGGAGTGCAGAAAATGCGTTATATTACTATATTAAACTTTATTGTAAAAATTGTTTTTTTGTCATTTATTTTTCTTTTTATTCATAATAATAATGATTATTTAAATTATCCCATATTATTATCTTTTAGTTATGTTGCTGTTTTACCTTTTGCTTTTTATATTATAAAAAAAGAGTTTCATATAGTATTTTATATTCCATCTATAGAGAGGCTTATTTATTATATTAAATATAGTGGTCATTTTTTTGTTTCTCGTATAGCACTTAGGCTTTATGAGGGTGGGGGTCTTTTTGTAGTGGGCTTAATCGCTCCAGATGTGGTAGTAGGGTATTATGCCATAGCAGACAAGCTTCGAGGTGCGATTACATCTCTGTATAGTCCTATATCTCAAGCTCTTTACCCTTACATAGCCAAAGAGAAAAATGTAAAACTTTATAAAAAACTTTTTAGTATTATAAATATTTTAAATATACTATGCTTAATGGTTATTTTTGTCTATACTCAAGAGATTTTAGAATTTGTTTTTGGAAGCTCTTCAGAAACCACCATACTCTTTATGAGAATATTTATTTTTGTCATGCTATTAGATGTTCCATCTATTTTACTTGGTTATCCGTTACTGGGTGCATTTGGTTATACTAATTATGTTAACTATAGTTTGGTTGTTACAGCTGTTATCTATCTTGTATCTCTATTTTTTCTTTATCTAATAGGGGTGCTTTCGGCAAAGGTTATTGCAATGTTGTATATATTTACCATTTTTATAGAGTTCTTTTTACGAGCTTTTGGTGTATATAAATATAAATTATGGAGCGAAAATGTTTGAGTGTTTTAAGACTGATTTTATAAAAGAGTATTACCTAAGAAAGATTAAAAGAGTAGTTATTTCTTTATTGTATTATATAAACCTATTGATACCAAAGGATAACAAAACCATACTAGCATTTGTTGATTTTGAAAGAATAGATGGAAGGTATATACCCTATAAGAGTGATAATGTTTATTTGCTAACAGATTATATAAAGAAAAAAAGAGATGATATTGATATTGTGTATATACCTGCAAATCAATTTGGTGGTAAAAGTGGTTCTTATTTATCATTAAAAGAGAAATTATACTTTTTTATACAAAGACTAAGAGCAAAAGTTATTTTATATAAACAGCCTCCTCATTTGAGTGAGTATTTTACCAAAAAGCAACATCTTGTTTGTTTAGGATATTTTATACCCTTTAAGGCAGATTATTTAGATTTTAAAGAGTGGTGGGTTTTTTATAATAAAATACTAAACAATTCATTTAAGTTAGAGAGTTGTAAGAATTATGGTGAGAAGGTTTTAAAGCATTATACCTATACAGATACACAGTTTAGCAAAACAAATTTAACCTATATAACTGCATCTAAATATAGTTCGACAACCATTGCTAGGTCACATAATATTCCGTTGGAAAGTTTTAGAGAGCTTGGTTCTCCAAAAAGTGATATGGTTGAAGGCAAAAAAGATATAAATTGGGTTACAATCTTTAATTTAGATATAAAACCTAAAAGGGTTATTGTATATACACCAACATTTAGAGATATCTATATACACAAAAAACTTGATGATGTAGATGAGATTGGGAGAACTATCTTTGGTTATTTAAATGAAAAAGAAGAGTTAGAAGAATTTTTAGTAGAAAATAATATTCTTTTAATAATCAAACTACACAAAAGTTTTCCTTTTTATAGAGAATTAGAAAGGTTTCATATCAAAGAAGATAAAAGTTATTTTAAAAATTGTTATTTTTTAGATTTTGAGTTGGAAGCTAAGTATGATTTATCTATCTATAATCTTTTTGAACAAAGTGATGCGATGATAGCTGATTACTCTTCTATTTCATTTGATTATCTTCCTTATGATAAACCTATTATATACAATATTCCAGATATAGAGGAGTATAGAAAGTATAGAGGTTTTTCCTATGAACCTATAGAAGAGATGATGGCAGGGGAAAGAGTTAAAAGCATTGACCAGCTTAAAGCAGCACTCTTAAATGTTTTAAAAGGTAAAGATAGGTTTCCAGCAGAGAGAAAAAGAGTAATCTCTGTAGTTAATGAAATTCCTCAAGGTAAAGCTTTGGAGAATATCTATAAATTTATAGAAGGGCTTATAGAGTAATGTTTACCTATGCTATTTACAATTTCATTCTTTTTGGCTCAACATTAGCAGCATATTTGTATGAAAAAAGTGAATCAAAAAATGCCCAAATGGTATTTTATAGTATAGCCTTTTTAATCCCTTTTTCATTTTTGGCACTACGATATGATATAGGAACAGATTATCAAAATTATGTAGATTATTTTTATAGAATAGCAGGTGGGGAGATAGTCCCAAAAGAACCAGGTTATTTACTTCTAAATTATGCAATTGCATATTTTGACTTAGATATTCAGTGGCTTTTTGTTTTTTTTGGATTTTTTACTTTTCTTTTTGCCTATAAAGCTTTACCAAAGGAAGGTTTTGCATTAGGAGTTTTTTTACTTATTGCTATTTTTTATCTTTATGAAGGATTTAGTCTCATTCGTCAAGGATTGGCAATTGCAATTATGGCTTATGCTGTAAAGTATATTTATGAAAAAAACTTTAAGATGTATCTATTTTGGGCTATGGTTGCTATGACATTTCATTTAATAACAGCAGTTTTATTACTTATAGTATATCCACTTGCAAATAGGAATATCAATAGATTTATATTGATAGCTATAATAATAACTCTTTTTTTTCTTATAAAATTTACTCATATTACGATGAGTCTAATGAACCTTGTGGCAGTAATTTTTCCTAAATATGCTTGGTATATCAATAGTAAATTTATGGTGCCAGCAGCTGTTTCATCTGGTTTAGGTGTGATATTAAAAATTTCTATTGCATTGAGTGTTATTTTTTTTAAAGATAAAATAGTAAAAAAATACAAACAAGCAAATATTACAATTAATATGTATGTTTTATATATTATTGCTTTGATTTTTCATTTAAAATTATCTATTTTTGGTAGAGTGGAGCAGGTATTTGTCTTTTTTTCATTTTTATCTGTTGTATATTTTATGAATAGTTTTGAAAAAAAAAGTAAGGTTATTGTTATGTTTATAATTGGATTATTATATTATATTATTTTTATGAAATATATAGTAACTGGAACAAAAGATATTGATAATGATGTTTATATAAACCCTTACCAAACAATACTGGATAGGAGATAGATATGAAAATAGATTTTGTAGTAACTTGGGTAGATAATAATGACCCCAAATGGCAAGAGGACTTTAGAAAAGCAAAAAATATTGATGGAGATGCAAGAGAGAGCAGATATAGAGATTGGGGAACATTAAAGTATCTTTTTAGGGGATTTGAAGAGTTCTCACCATGGGTAAATAAGATATATTTTGTAACTTATGGTCATCTGCCAAAATGGCTAAATAGCGAACACCCAAAGCTAAAAATAGTAAAACATGAAGATTTTATGAAAAAAGAGAATTTGCCAGTTTTTAACATAAATCCTATAGAGATTAATTTTCACAATATAGAGGGGTTAAGTGAGTATTTTGTCTATTTTAATGATGATACATTTATAACTGCTCCCATAAAAGAAGATAGATTTTTTAAAAAAGGCTTACCTGTTGGTAGTGCTATTTCGCATATAATGCATGTAGGTGAGATAGCTCATATTGTATCTAATGATTTGGAAGTGCTTAATAGACATTTTGATAAACGAAAAGTAATTTTTAGTCATTTTAATAAATGGTTTAATCTTGGGTATGGTTTGCAGATATGGAGAACACTTTTGTTATTACCTTTTAAGCCGTTTACTGGTTTTTATAATTATCATCATCCTCAACCATTTTTAAAAAGTACTTATAAAGAAGTATGGGAAAAAGAACCTGAACTGATGGAAAAAGTAAGCCGTTCAAAATTTAGAAGTTCACAAGACATAAATCAGTATCTTTTTAGATATTGGCAGTTTGCAAAAGGAAAGTTTTATCCATCGACATATAGGCAAGATTATAAAAAAAGTAAATATATAGAAGTATCTAATTATGAAGATGCAAAAGAGGTTGCTGATGATTTACTAAGTGGAAAATTTAGTCTCTATTGTCCAAATGATAACTTGGTAAATATAGATGAAGAAGAGTATGAAAAAAGTAAAAAGGTAGTTGTTGATGCTTTTGATAAGATATTACCTAAAAAATCGGAGTTTGAAATATGAAAAATAGTATAAAAACATTATTGTATAAATTGGGCATCTATGATGGTGCAAGAAATATAATTAAAAAAATATATTATCCTTATAAATATTATCGTGTTAAACAAAGTGTAAAACCAATTTTAAAAATTTTAAAAGAGGTATTTGATAAACAGTGTCAAGATTATTGGTTAGATTATGGAACATTGTTAGGTTATGTAAGAAATGGTCAAATTATAAAAAATGATATAGATTTAGATTTTGGTATTATAATAAATGGAAACTTCTCATTACAAGAGATTTTAAAAGAGCATAATATTTATTTAATACAAAGAACAATAGTTGAAGGAAAAATTACACTAGAGCAATACAATTACAAAGATATTGGTTTTGATATATTTTACTACCGCAAAGAGGGAGAGAAGATTGTAACAAATATATGGTTTCCTACTGAATATACATTACCTCAAAAAGTGCTTTATGAACAGGGAAACGGAAGTTTAAGTGAAACAACTTTTAGTTTATTTGAAACAGAAGAGATTGAATTTTACTCCATGCCATTTCGTGTTCCAGTTAATAGAGATTTATATTTAAAAGAACATTTTGGTGATGATTATATGATTCCAAATCCAAATTGGAGTTATAAAGATGAAAAAAATAGAGTTAATATAGAAAAGGAGTTTAAGGTTGAATTTTATAGGTAAAAAAGATAATATTAACAAATACAACAATAAACGAGCCAAAATTTTACTAAAAGGGATTGTTCCCTCTTTAATAGCTATGCTTGTTCCTAAAAACAAAAAGAGAATTATTTTAACATCTACGAGAAATGAGTTTTATAATTTTAACTCTCGCTATCTTTTTGAATATTTTATAGCAAACTATCCAGACTATGAAGTGAAATATGTTATCAATGATGATAAAAAAAGAGAAGAGCTTAATAAGAAGTTTGGGAAAGAGAATAACTACTTTATAGAAACAGAAACTTTGTCGGGCATGTGGTATGCTCTTAAAGCTAAGACATGGTGCACAAGTGCATTGGAGACTCCTGTAGGTGGTATATTTCAAAAAATTGGTCGTATTGTTTTGCATTTGGGACATGGTGCTTATTTCCGTTCGGCACTTTTTATTGAAAATACATTACCGTGGCACAAGCGCCTCTATTATCATATCATTAAAAATAATTTTTCTCATCACCTTATCACCTCCGATGCAATTGCCAAAGTAGCTCCTAAAATGTTTGATTGTAAATCAGATCAAATTGTTATTATGGGGGAGCCTATGAATGATAGGATATTTAATCCTAATGTTGAACTTTTTAAAGGTATTTTTGGAGAGGATATATTAAAATATAAAAATATACTCTATGCACCAACATGGAGACAAGATGGAAGTTTGAAACTTTTTCCTTTTGATGACATGGATTGGGATAATTTTGTAGATTATTTGGAAAAGAATAATATCAATATATTTTTACGAATGCATCCATCGTATGAAGAAGATTTAACTTTTTATACTAACAAGACAGATAATCTAAAAATAATAGATTCTAAAGCAGTTGAAGATATAAATGAAGTAATAGCACTTTTTGATATGGTAATTACCGATTATTCTAGTGTCTATGCAGGTTATCTTCTATTATACAAACCTTTGCTTTTTTTATCTTACGATTTAGAAGAATATGCAAATAAGACTGGTTTTGTTATTCCTTACGAACAAGCCACAGCAGGACCCAAACCAAAAACAATGGCTCAATTTAAAGAGGAAATCACAAAATTATTAGAGAATAGTGACTACTATTTGGAAGAGAGAAAAAAAGCATGTTTGTTATTTAATGGTAGAAATAGAGAGAACAATGCAAAGCAAGTTGCAGAATTTATTATTAATAAATTAGGAGTTTAAATGATGAAAAAGATTATAACATATGGGACTTACGATATGCTCCATATAGGGCATATAAATATATTAACTCGTGCAAAAGCAAGAGGAGATTACTTAATAGTTGGAGTAACAAGTGATGATTATGATAGGTCTCGTGGTAAATTAAATGTAGTGCAGTCTCAAGAAGAGAGAGTTGCAGCTATTAAAGCATTAGATTTTGTAGATGAAGTTATATTAGAAACTCATAAAAATCAAAAGCAAGAAGATATTGTAAAGTATGGTATAGATGAGTTTGTAATAGGTGATGATTGGGTAGGAAAATTTGATTATCTCAAAGAGTATTGCAAAGTAGTCTATCTGCCAAGAACCAAAGGGATATCTAGCACCCAGCTAAGAAACGAAAATGTTAAAGATATAAATATTGGAGTAGTTGGAGTAAATAGTGATGCAAAAAGGTTTTTAAGAGAGTTAAAATTTGTTAGTTTTGTAAAGGCTACAGATATCTATGATAAAAGTGCTAAAAATATAGATAAATTGCTAAAAGTAGAAGATATAAAAAATAAGCATACAAACTATAATAAACTATTAAATAGTAATATAGAAGCTGTTTATATCTGTAATGATATAACTAGTCATTATAAGTATATAAAAAAGGCACTAAAAGCCAATAAACATGTGCTTTGTGAAAATCCACTAACACTTAATAATAAAGAGTTAAAAGAACTTTTTAAACTTGCAAAAAAGAGAAATCTACTTTTGCTTATGGCACTAAAAACTGCTTTTGCACCAGCATTTAATAAACTTTTAGAAGAATTAAAAGGTGGAATAATAGGCGATATTAAAGAAGTAAAAGCTACATTTACATCGCTTTATAAAGAGAGAGGGTTTCCAAAAAAGTATATTAAAAATGGAGCAACTAATCTATTGGTAAATTATCCATCTTTAATAATAACAAAGATTTTAGGTAAAGCAAAAGAGATAAATTTTTATGATCAAAAAAATGGTAAATACGATACCAGCAATCGTGTAATTACCAAACACAATAAAGA
The DNA here is from genome assembly GCA_964457735.1 of uncultured Sulfurovum sp. Lineage (GTDB taxonomy): Bacteria > Campylobacterota > Campylobacteria > Campylobacterales > Sulfurovaceae > FS08-3. The sequence continues at coordinate 8,416 of CAYWFW010000083.1, forward strand.
AACTTTTGGAATAGCAACGGTTGGTATAGAAATGAAATCAGATGGACATGCCATAATTTCCGGAACAAAAGGGTATGCCTATATACCTGCACCTTGGTGGCTAACAAAAGAGTTTTACTTTAAATTTGAAGATGCTAGCAAAGAGATAAAATTTGAATATGAATTTAGTGGCGATGGGTTAAGATATATGATATCTGAATTTATTTCATTAATTCGCCAAGGCAAAATAGAATCCAATCGTTTAACAATAAAAGATATGTTAGAACTAAATAGAATCTTAACAAAATATAATAAGTATAGAAAGGATAGATAATGATATATGAAGACTATGCAATATTTACACCAGGACCTGTAAAGATGCCGAAAGAGGTGTTAGAAATTGGTGCAAAGCAGACACCATACTTTAGAAATGATAAATTTTCACAAGTTGTTTTAGAATGTGAAGAGATGTTATTAGAGATGTTAAATGCTCCTGATGGTAGTAGAGTAGTATTTTTGACAGCTTCTGGAACAGCAGGTATGGAAGCAGTTGTTATGAATCTTTTTAGCAAAGATGATAGTGCTATTGTCGTAAATGGGGGTGGTTTTGGACAAAGATTTGTTAATTTGTGTAAAAGTTATAGTGTTGATTTTAAAGAAATAGAACCAAAAGATAATTTAGCCAATATAAGCACTATAGTAGATGCAACAAATAAAAATAGTTTTATAGTAAATGCACATGAAACAAGTATAGGACTTTTGTATGATTTGCAAGCTATTGGTAATTTTTGTAAAGCAAATAATCTTTTAAATATAGTTGATGCTATAAGTATGTTTACGACTGATGAGATAGATATGCAAAAACATCATATAAATTGTGTAATAATTAGTAGCCAAAAAGGACTTGCTTTACCTCCTGGACTTACTATGGTAGTTTTAGACAAAAAGGCACAAGAGAGAGTAATAGATGTTAAAAGTCACTATTTTAACTTCAAAAACTATCTAAAAGATGGAAGAAGAGGGCAAACACCATATACTCCAGCTGTTACTATTATTTTGCAACTTCAAGCAAGACTAAAACAGATCAAACAAGATGGTGGAGTAAAATCTACTATACAAAAAGCAAAAGAGTTAGCATTTTATTTTAGAAAGCAAATAAAAGATTTGCCACTAAAATTTTACACTCCATATATGCCAAATGCTATGACAGCACTTATGCCAACTAATAATATATCTGCTAGAAAGATAGTAGATGATTTTGAAAACAACTATAAATCTATACTATGCCCAAATGGTGGAGAATTAAGTAATAAGGTATTTAGAATAGGACATATGGGTGATTTAGATAAAAAAGATATTGATATATTAATCAAGCAGTTGAAAGATTATTATAAAAGAGTTTAATATTATACTATTTTTCGGGTGAGGAGCTGATAATCTATAACCCCTTCCCCCCAACCATCACCTGAATAGTTTTAAAGATAGTTTTAATTTCAAGCCACAGAGACCAATTTTTAATATAGTATAAATCATACATAAGTTTTTGTCTTGCATCCTCTTCATTTGCTCCATAAGGATAATTAACTTGAGCCCAGCCAGTAATACCAGGGGCAATTAAATGTCTTTGGTCGTATGAAGGGATATTT
>CAYWFW010000084.1:0-3150 GCA_964457735.1 uncultured Sulfurovum sp.
AGTAAAAGGTTTAGTTTCATCACTTGACCCTCTAGATTTCGTCTTCGGTGGGAATGCATACTGATACTACGATAATCAAATAAACCCAAATTATGTATTAGACTTTTATCAAAGCATTAGTGCTAATTTGTAAATTTCTAATGCATAATTTGGGTTTATAATATCTTATCACCTCCAACCAACAAATATCTCAAAAATATATAAAAAATCCACCTGCACATCTATAAATCAAAGAAAAAAACAAATTTTCCTACTAAATAAATTGCAATTTTATTAAAATTTATAAGATTTTAAAAATGGGGGGGTAAACTATATTATTTTTATGTATGCCTTGGAGGAGAAAAATATGAAAAAGATATTATTGTTAATAATATTAGTTTTTGCTATAGTAGGTTGTAATCATTCAGCCTTTTTATCTACTGGCAAAACTCAATATAATGCAAATGAGATCGTTACTATAGCTGCAGCAAAAGGTTATGACTCGTATGATTGGAGTCAAATTTCTGGAATAAATGTATCGTTTGATGTCAATAATAATATATTGACATTCAAAGCACCTATGGTATCCAAAACAGAGCATTTAGTATTTCAAGCGTGCGGTTCTAGTAATGGATTACATATTTGTGATAAAATTGGTATTGATATATTAAAAAATATTGATACAACCAAACCAGTAATAACACTTAATGGTGATGATGAAATCACTATTTATCAAGGTGAAGAGTATCAAGAATTAGGTGCTGTTGCTGTTGATGATAGAGATGGAGACTTAAATGTAGATATCAATGGTACAGTAGATACATCTGTTGTAGGTACATATAATATAATATATACAGCTCAAGATAGTTCTGGAAATCGTGCAATAGCAACAAGAATAGTAGATGTAATAGCTAAATTAGAGCAATTAGTTATAGAGCCTATATCACTGCAAATGCGTATGGGTAGTGATGGAATAGAATTGCACACTATAGGTATTTATAGCGATGGTTCAAAAAATGAATTGGATAATGTTATATACAATATATCAAATAGCAATATATCTCAACTGAATGACAATAGATTAATCCCTGTTCAAATAGGTAGCACTAGTATATATGCACAATTTGATAATATAATTTCGCAAACAAAAGAAGTCATTGTTAATGAAGAGTTAAATACAAGCAATATAGGTTCGAATGATTTTGCAGATAACTATATAGACATAATTCCCCCTGATAGTAAATCACAATACGATAAAAATAGATTTTGTTTAGTTACAGGCACTATTAAAGATGAAAATGAAGATGGTATAAAGAATGCAAAAATTACCATTTTAAAACACCCAGAGTATGGCACAGTATATAGTGATGATAATGGAGTTTATACAATACCACTTGAAGGTGGAGCAAAATATATAATAAGATATGAAAAAGAAGGCTATACTACTATAGATAGAGAAGTTAATGCTCCAGTATTAGATTGGGTAAATATTGATGAAGTTACAATGCTTAAGTTTAGCAATAATTACAAAGAGATAGATTTAGATCAAAATGATACTCAAGTATATATATCTAATACAACAAGTGATAAATTTGGAGATAGAAAAACAGCAGTAGTATTTGATGGTGTAAATAGTGTAACTATAACAAAACAAGATGGAAGCAAAACAACTCTTAAAAAATTTAAAGTCAATGTAACTGAATATAAAACAAAAGAGTCTATGCCTGCAACTTTACCTAAGACATCAGCATATACATACTGTAGTGAATTTGGAATAAAAGATTTTGAAAATGCTAAAAATATAAAATTTGATAAGCCATTAATCGTATATGTAGATAACTTTTTAGGTTTTGATGTTGGAGAGATAGTCCCTGTAGGATATTACGATAGAAATGAGGGTAAATGGATAGGCTCTAAAAATGGTATTGTTGTAAGATTATTAGATACTAATAATGATGGTAAAATAGATGCATTGGATTCTACAGGTGATGGAAATCCAAACGATTTAAATGGTAATGGTATATTTAGTGATGAAGTGAATGTAATTGCAGATAATCCAAAATATCAACCAGGCAATACATACTGGAGAGTCGAGATTACTCACTTTACTCCTTGGGATTTTAACTGGCCGTGGGGACCGCCACCAGATTTTGAACCACCAAAAGATTTTGAACCAAAATCCGATGATATGCCAGTAAACAATTGTAAGGTTAGTGTAAATTCATATATAGAATCAAAAAGCAGAGTATTTCACGAAAATATACCAATAGTTGGTGCAGATTTTACATTACATTATAGTTCTAAAAGAGTTGATGGATATAAATATATTGTAGATGCAAGTATAGATGCAACAGATTCTGCGGACTCTATCATAGGTGCAGTTGCCAAGCTATATATAGCAGGTAAAGTTTACACCAAAGAGGTTAATTTAAAAGAACTAAACAATCTAAAATTTATCTGGGATGGCAAAGATGCATTGGGCAATAGTATAGCAGGAAAAATAACAGCAACATTAAAAGTTAAATTCTTATATCCCATGGTGATGTATAGTGCAAGTAGTGATTTCAATCAAGCTTGGGCACAAGCAGGTTCAAGTGCCACAAATATAATAGGTAGAGAAAAGATAGAGTCTGTTCTTGTTAAAAAAATAGAGCTTAATGTTGAAGATAAAGAGCAAAAAAGTCATAGTATCGCTAATGGATGGAGCTTTTCTAATTTAAATCAGATATCTTCTAGGGCTGTTTTTAAGGGTGATGGTAGCTTGTTGGATAAAAAGATAACTTTAGATAATGGATTAATCGCATATTATAGATTTGAAAATAATACAAAAGATAGCAGTGGCTTAGGATATCATGGAATAGAGGTTGGCAATGTTACATATGCAAATGGTATAATGGGTCAAGCCTTAAAATTAGACGGACAATCTCATATTAAGTTGGATTCCTTTTCTGATGATGATATAGCCAAAGGTTTAACTTATTCATATTGGTTTCAAAAAGATACTGACAGAAACGAAGTTATTTTTTCTCAATACACTTGGGCTACAAATGGACATGTATTTTATCATTCAATATCTTCAACTATAGGTGCCACTTATTATTATAATCTAAATGGAAGTACATCAGACAATGTATCTGCTCCGTATGATGAAGATTTCCAATGGCATCATGT
>CAYWFW010000085.1:0-4449 GCA_964457735.1 uncultured Sulfurovum sp.
GATAAAAAATATTTTTTAAATATTTTACTTCTTTTGATTATCATTTTTTTATTATTTAAATCTAAAATGAATAATACAAAAGAGAATACAGAGATAACAGTTGTACAAAAAGAGTTCCAAAAAGAGCAGTTACCATCTACTAAAAATAGTATAAAAGCTATCAAATCGGCGATCACTTTTGATGATATAGCAGGGATGGGGGAAGTAAAAGAGGAGCTTGAAGAGATTATAGAGTTTTTAAAAGAACCAAAAAAATATAAAGAGTTAGATATTAGATTACCTAAGGGTATTTTACTTATTGGTCCCCCTGGAGTTGGAAAAACATTTATAGCAAAAGCAGTAGCAGGAGAGGCTTCTGTTCCATTTTTATATCAAAGTGGAGCAACATTTGTTCATCTGTATGTGGGAACTGGTGCTGCAAGTGTTCAAGATTTATTTGCAAAAGCTAAAAGAATGGCTCCTAGTATTATCTTTATTGATGAGATTGATGCTGTTGGAAAACGCCGTGGAGAGCTTAGAAATGATGAGAGAGAAACCACTCTAAATCAACTTCTTACAGAGATGGATGGTTTTGAAGATAGCTCTGGTGTGATAGTTATTGGAGCAACAAATAATGTTGATGTATTGGATGATGCACTTCTTCGTTCAGGAAGATTTGATAGAAGAGTATATATCCCACTACCTGATTTAGAAGATAGACAAAAAACTTTGGAGTTATATCTATCTAAAAAAACGCACACAGTTGATATAGAGCAATTAGCTATTAGTACTGTTGGATTTAATAATGCAGGATTATCAACCATCACTAATGAGGCTGCTTTATATGCATTTAAAAATGGTAGAGATAATCTAAATGATGATGATTTTGAAGCAGTTAAAGATAAAGTTCTAAAAGGTAAAAGAAAAATTGCTAGTTTAACATATAAAGAACGAGAGATAGAGGCAATATATCAAGCTTCAAAAGCTATAGTTGCAACTTGGTATGATGTAGAGTTTCAGAAAATAGGGATAGTAACAACTATTCTTACGCAATATGATAACGAAATAATCTCTCAAAATCAAATGCTAAATAGAATTAAAATATATCTTGCAGGTTTTATTGCTACAAAAAAGGTCTATAAAGAACAATTTACAAACTCAGCTGATGATATAAAAATAGCAAAAAATATGATTAATAATATGTTAGATAGATACTCTATGGGTAATGACTTTAGCTCATCCCAAAGCCAAAAAGATGAACTTTATAAATCTCTAATAAAAGAGATTGAAACACTTGTAGATAAATTAGATGTTGCAATTGATAAAGTTTCAACATATCTATTACAATATGAAAATATAACTCAAAGTAAAACAAAAGAGATAATCCGTGAAATTTTTTAGTGGATTTTCTTTGGTAAATGAAGATAAATTATTTAAAGAGTATATAGTTGATAATGATTTTACTATCGTGGGATTTAGTTATGGGGCAATTAAAGCCTTTGAATATACCTATAATACTACAAATAGAGTGGATAGATTGATTCTTTTATCTCCTGCATTTTTTCAAAATCAACCAAAAAATTATGCAAGAAGACAGCTAAGATACTTTCAAAATTCGCCAGAAGAATATACTAAACAGTTTCTTTTAAATGTAGCTTATCCAAATAATATAAATCTTAACAAGTATCGAAAAGAAGGCTCTAAAGATGAACTGAAAGAGCTTTTGGAGTATCAATGGGATAAAGATAAAATAAAAACTTTACAAAAAAAAGGGATAATAATTGAAATTTTTTTAGGTGTTAATGATAGAATTATAGATACAAAAAGTGCGTTTAATTTCTTTTCAAAAATTACCACAACATATATAATAAAAAATACAGGACATCTTTTAGATTAACAATAGCTAATGCTAGAGTATTTTTTGAAGAGTTAAAAAAACATAATGATAGATTAAAGGAAAAATAATGCAGTGTAAATATTTTGGGATATGTGGAAGTTGTACGCTTTATGAAAAAAGTTATGATGAACAATTAAAATTAAAAAAAGATGAAACAATTGAAAATTTTAAGGAGTTTGGAGTAGAAAATATTGATGTTATTGCTTCAAATCCAAGCCATTTTAGATGTAGGGCTGAATTTAGAATTTATCATATTGAAGATGATATTAGCTATGCAATGAATAGACTTGATAGGCAAGGTGTAGTAACGATTGATAGTTGTGAAATTGTTCATAATACTATTTATAGTGTGATGCCAAAGATTATTGATGAGATTATTGATAATAAGATGCTTAGGTTTAAACTATTTTCTATTGAGTTTTTGACCTCTAATTTAGGTGAGATGCTTGTGACAATGATTTATCATAAAAAAATTGATAATAGTTGGGATGAAGAGGCAAAGAAATTATCAGATAAACTTGATATTAAACTTATTGGACGAAGTAGAAAAATTAGAAGAGTTTTGAGCGATGATTTTATAACAGATGAGATTAATGTAAATGGCAATAAATATAGATACCAAATATATGAAAATAGTTTTATTCAGCCAAATTGTGCAGTTAATGCAAAGATGATTGGATGGGTTAAGAGTAATTTAATTGGCAAAAAGAATGATTTACTAGAGGCTTATTGTGGTCATGGAAATTTTACAATTGCGTTAAGTAGTGAATTTAATAGAGTTCTTGCCACAGAAATTTCTAAAACTTCTATAAAATCGGCAAAGATTAATTGTACGCTTAATGATATTGATAACATTGAATTTATCCGTTTAAGTGCCGAAGAACTAACAGAAGCAATTAATAAAAAAAGGGTATTTACAAGACTTAAAGATATAGATTTGGATAGTTATAATTTCTCTCATATCTTTGTAGACCCACCAAGAAGTGGATTAGATGAACATAGTATAAATTTGGTAAAAAAATTTGATAATATACTTTATGTATCTTGTTCGCAAGAAACGCTCAAACGAGATTTAAAAGAGTTCGCAGATGAATATGAGATAATAAACTTTGCAATATTTGACCAATTTGCATATACTTCTCATATAGAAACTGGTGTGATTTTAAGAAAAAGGGGAAGAGATGACAATACAACTAAATAATCAAAAAATAGAAGATATTTTTATTAGTGAGTTTAAATCTGATATTAAACTTTTTTCAGAATTTATTTTGAAAAACCTTGAACAGTATAAAAAACAACAAGAGTTTAATATTACTCATTTAGATCCCAAACAAAACTCATATAAATTAGAGTTTGATGATTTAGATGATGTAAAAGAGGATGATAATCCATTTAAAAATATAGATGATGTTGCTACTTATTCAAGAGAGTTAAGAGACAAATCATGGCGATAATTTTTATTGATACAAATATTGTTATTGAATATTTAAAATCTAATAAAGAAGTTATAGAAATATTAGCTAAATATAATACTATTTATATTAATGATGTTGTGATTATGGAACTCTATCAAGGTGCAAGAAACAAGAGAGAATTGAATTTTATCAAAAATAAGATTATTCAATTTGAAGTATTAAAAATTAATAGTGAGATTATAGTTTTGGCAAAAAATATATTAGAACGATATACACTTTCTCATAATACAAAAATTATGGATTCTTTGATTGCTTCAACAGTTATTATCTATAATATTGATTTATATACGATAAATAAAAAAGATTTTAGATATTTAAAGCAAGTTAATATGGTTGAGATTTAATATCAAAGATTAAAAGGAAAAATATGAAAATTAAACTAGCACAAAGTTATGGATTTTGTTATGGTGTTAAACGAGCGATAGAGATAGCAGAGCAACATCCAGGGAGCAAAACTTATGGACCATTAATCCATAATAAAGATGAGATTAATAGATTAAAAGAGAATTATAATATCGGTTTAGCCGAGAATTTACAGGATGCAGAAGATACAAAAACAATTGTAATACGAACTCATGGTATTCCTAAGAATGAATTAAAAATTCTAAAAAGAAATAATCATAAAATGATAAATGCTACTTGTCCTTATGTAACTAAACCTCAGCAAATTGTTGAATCTATGAGCAAAGAAGATTATTCAGTTGTGATATTTGGAGATAAAAATCATCCAGAGATAAAAGGTGTTTATAGTTATGGAGATACTGAAAATACATTTATTGTAAATACTCCACAAGATATAGAGTTTAAAAAACTAAAATCAAAAGTTGCTGTTGTTGCACAAACTACACGAAAACCAAAAGATTTTATGGCAATTGTGGAGGTGCTTGTTGGACGGATAAAAGAGGTGAGAGTTTTTAATACAATATGTAACGCAACCTTTGAAAATCAAGATGCAGCAGCAGAATTAGCAAGAGAGGCTGATATTATGATTGTTATTGGTGGAAAACACTCATCTAATACAAAACAACTTCATAGCATATGTAAGCAATATTGTGAGGATAGCTTTTTAATAGAGAATGAAAAAGAATTAAAAATAGA
>CAYWFW010000086.1:0-8040 GCA_964457735.1 uncultured Sulfurovum sp.
TTACAGTAGAAGATGACCACTCTTATACAACTACTAATTATATTGTGCATAATTCTGCTGCAGGTAGTCTTGTAGCATATTCTCTTGAAATTACAGATATAGACCCTCTCCCTTATGGACTCCTTTTTGAGAGATTTTTAAATCCTGAGAGAGTATCTATGCCTGATATTGATATGGATTTTTGTCAAAGCCGAAGAGGTGAGATTCTTGATTATGTGGTAGAAAAATATGGACGGCACAATGTTGCTCAAATTATCACTTTTGGTAAACTTATGGCAAAAGGTGTAATTCGTGATGTAGCAAGGGTTCTTGATATGCCCTATTCCAAAGCTGATGCGATGGCAAAACTCATCCCTGATGAGCTTGGGATTGATTTAAAAAATTCTTACGAAAAAGAGCCTAAGTTAAAAGAGTTAGTTGAAAATGATTCTCAAGCTAAAAGAGTTTGGAAATATGCTCTTGCTCTTGAAGGGTTAAATAGAAATGCAGGAACTCATGCTGCTGGGGTTGTTATTAGTAATGAGGAGCTTTGGAAAAAAACACCTTTATTTAAACCAACTGGACTTGATACTTTGGCAACGCAATATAGTGGAAAATATGTTGAGGATGTAGATTTAATTAAATTTGACTTTTTAGGGCTTAAGACGCTTACTGTTATTGAAGAGGCAAACAAATTAATTGAAAAACGCCATGGAAAACGGATAGATTTTATTGCCGAAGATGTAAATGATAAGGGTGTGTATGATTTAATCTCAACAGGAGATACAATTGGACTATTTCAGATAGAATCAGCTGGAATGCAAGATCTTAATGCAAGGCTTAAACCAAATAATTTTGAGGATATTATTGCCGTTCTTGCCCTTTATCGCCCTGGACCAATGGAGTCTGGAATGCTTGATGATTTTGTGGAAAGAAAGCATGGACGAGCAGAGATAACTTATGTTTTTAAAGAGCTTGAGCCAATTTTAAAGCCAACTTATGGGGTGATTGTATATCAAGAACAAGTTATGCAGATTGTTCAAACTATTGGTGGATTTAGCCTTGGTGGGGCAGATTTAGTTCGTCGGGCAATGGGTAAAAAGATTAAAGAGGAGATGGATAAACTTCAAAATCAATTTGCAGATGGAGCTGTTAAAAAAGGGCATGATAGACAAACAGCAATGGAACTTTTTGATTTGATTGTAAAGTTTGCTGGATACGGTTTTAATAAATCTCATTCAGCGGCCTATGCATTAATTACATTTTATACTGCATTTTTAAAAAAATATCATCCAACAGATTTTATGTCGGCACTTTTAACACTAGAAAAAGATAATACTACAAAAGTTGTAAAATATGTAGATGAAGTAAAACGGATGGGGTTAGAACTTTTACCTCCTGATATTAATCAATCTGATTTAGTTTTTGCTCCAAATGATGATAATAATGCGATTTTATTTGGAATGGGTGCAATGAAAGGTGCTGGAGATATTGCTATTAATAGTATCATTGCAAGTAGAGAAGATGGTGGAACATTTAAAGATTTAAGCGATTTTGTAAGTAGAATTGATTCTAGCAAAGTAAATAAACGGGTAATTGAGGCTTTAATTAAAACAGGTGCTTTTGATTCATTTGGATATACACGAAAAGCGATGCATACAAATTTGGAATATATTGTGCAGTGTGCAGGAAAAGCAACTCAAGCAAAAAAACAAGCAGTTGGGTCTTTATTTGGTGACGATGAAGATCTTATTAAAATAGAGGTTAAGATAGATAATATAGAGGAGTATAAGCCTTTGGAGATTCTTGAATTTGAAAAAGATTCTTTGGGCTTTTATGTCTCGGGACATCCTCTTGATGAATATAGAGATAAACTTAGCGAGATAAATTATAATTTAAGCTCTGAAATTCCTGATTTAGCAGATGGTTCAGAAGCACTTATTATTGGAAAAATTGAGTCTATTACAGAAAAAATTTCTAAAAAGGGAAATAAATTTGGGATAGCTAATATTATGGATTTACATGGAAATATTGAACTTATGCTATTTGAAAATAGACTTAAAGAGTTAAAAGAGGATTTTGATATTACCAAACCAATTGTCTTTAAAGTAAAAATTGGTAAAGATGATAACTTTACAAGAATGAATATTTTGCAAATTAAAGCTCTAAAAAATGCCAAAAAGACAAAAATAAAAGTATTAAAAGAGGAAAAATACACTCCTGTGATAGAAGATTTACCACCTTTAATACTATCACTTAATTTAATGCCTGATTCTAAAATTGTAGAAGAACTATTTTGCCTTGCACAAAAACATACAGGTAATCGCCCTTTAGAGCTTCATATCAAATCAAAACTAGCAGATGTGATAATTGAGTCAAAACTAAAAGTTAGTGATTTGATTGTTGAAGATGCAAAAGAGATAGGAGTTTATCCTATAAGTTAAACTAATTTTATATTATGGTTATCAAGATAAACTTTTAGAAATATTATAAATTAAGGAAATAGATGAAAAAATTAATCTTATCAACAATTATTGCTAGTACATTATTCCGTGTTTAACACGGAATAACCAAAATATATTAGATTTTTTTCTCTTTAATATTTAATTAAGAATATTTTTGTTATACTTCTGATAAGAGATTATATTATCTCAATAATAACTTTCAAATTTTTCAACAACCACACAGGATTTCTATTTATGCTAAGTTTCAATAAAAAATTTTTATTGCTGTTATGCTCTTTTTCTATCTTTTCTTTTGCAAAAGGTGTTTTAGCAGGAACAAAAATAGTCAATATTGTTTATCTTGAATATAAAATAGAAAATACTCAATATCACACCACAAGTAATACTCTTATTGATGTGGTTGATAGAGTTTTAGATATTAAATTATCTTGTATGCAAAGTGAATCTGTTGTGGTTGATAGTGGTTCAAAAGATTCTGTATTAAAATTTTCATTAACTAATATGGGAAATGCAGAAGATAGTTATAGTTTAAATACCATATTTGATAATAAATCTTCTGATTTTCAAGCAACTAATACAAGAGTATATTTAGATAATGGAAATGGTTTTTTTGATGCTAAAGATACTCAACCTAGCAAGATAGTAGTCAAAGAAGATGAAAGTAAATTGCTATTTTTAGTCTCTGATATACCATCATCTGCTTATGGATTATCGCTTAATGCAATAGAAGTAAACTCCATAGTTAGAGCATCTCACTCTTATGGTGATAGTTTTAAATTAGAAGATTATTTTGTTGTGGTTGCTACACAAGAGGATGCAAATAGAGCATTTTGTAGTTATGAAGTCTCTCCCTTATCTATAGTTCTAAATAAAAGTGCCTCATTCTCTACAAAAAAACTATATAAAGGGACAACTATTCATTATAAAATAGAGGTTCATATGGTTGGAATTGGGGATATAGAGAATATTAAGGTGATAGATAATATTCCAGAAAATACGCAATATGTGGAAAATTCTATAACACTTAATGGTCTTAGTGTTGATGGATATAAAGAGGGGGTTATAGAGGTTATAATAGATAAGATGACTCAAACAGCATCATCTAAGCCGATATATTTAGTTGAATTTGATGTGATTGTTAGATAGGTCTTTAAAAGTTTTAATTGTAAAATTTTTAAAGGTTTATTAAACCTAAAATTTATAAAGGAGTAAAGTAATATGAAAAAGTTTATAATTATCCCTATTATTTTAATATCAATGCTAACAGCTCTTGGGGCAAAAGTATCTATATCAACTGTCTCTCATCAGTTAGTTATTAAAAAAGATAAGAGTGGAAAAAATGTAAAACGGTGGGAAAAAACTACAAAAGTAACCCCTGGTACTATCATTAGATATACAAATAGTATTAAAAATAGTGGCTCTAGCAAAGCAGAAGATTTGGTAATAATAAATGCCATTCCAAAACATATGCAATATATTAAAGGTAGTGCAAAGTGTAAAAGTAGATGTACAGTGAGCTATTCTGTAAATGGTGGTAAAAGTTATGCATCAGCAAAAAAACTTTATGTAAAAGGTAAACAAGCAAAAGCATCACAATATACACATATTCGTTGGGTAGTAGCTAAACTTTCAGGTGGCAAAAAAGATACTGTAGAGTATCGTGCTAAACTAAACTAAAAATTTTAACATTTTATGAGTGTTGCTGTAGCTTCACTTTTTTAACACATTAGAACTCTTTTCATTATATCTTTCAATTTTATTAATACACCCATTTCTATAATCTTTAAGAGAGTTCTATCTAAATTATTGTGAATCTAAGGCAACACTTTCAAAATATAATACAAACAAAGGACAAATTATGAAAAAAATATTAACAGCAACATCTATTTTAGTGTTTGGAGCAATAAATGGTTTTTCGGCAGGAACAATAGCTGGAACACAAGTAGATAATAGTGTAACACTAAATTATAAAGTAGGTGGAACTGCTCAAAGTGCTGTGGTGTCTAATACTGCGAGTTTTGTGGTGGATAATAAGATTAACTTAACAGTAGCTCATCAAGATGGTAGTGCTGTAGAGGTAACTCCAAATTCATCAGATCAAATTCTTACCTTTAGTGTAACAAATACAGGAAACAAAGTTCAGGATTTTATCTTATCAACAACTGAAAATGATTCCAATCCTTTCGGAGAAACAGATAATTTTGATGCCACTGGAATCTCTATTTTTGTGGATGAAAATGGCAATAATGTTTATGACTCAGCTACCGATACTGCTAGTTTTATAGATGAGTTATCTCCTGATAGTTCAGTAAGCGTTTTTATTGTTGGGGATATAGGCGCTCAAGCAAATGGTGATGTTTCGGAACATACACTAACAGCACAAGTGGCACAATCAGGAAGTTCAGGAAGTAAAGGAACAGCTATTACAAGTGATGATAGTGGTAGTGCTGATACTGTAATGGGTGTAGAGATTGTTTTTGCTGATGGTGATGGTAATGGTAATACAGAGTGTGCAAATGATGGAAAACATGCAGATAATAGTGCGTTTAAAGTTGTTGTAGCAACAGGTGATGTTTCTGCTACAAAAGGTTCTTGTGTTGTTAGTGACCCAGTTAATGGCACAACAAATCCAAAAAGAATTCCAGGTGCAATTGTAAGATATACAGTAGAGGTTACTAATAATAGTGCAACCGACTCAGCAACCGAAGTTGTGGTTACAGATACACTTCAAGGTGATTTGGCTTATAGTGGAAATGGTGTGGTTGCAGATAATGCTTGTAACTGTGCAACACCTGGGGCTAGTAATGGTGGAAGTGTTACACCTAGTGGTGGTGATGTTACTATGGATTTTGAAACAGTTGCTACTAGTTCAACTGAGTGTGCATATTTTGAAGTAACAATTAATTAGAGTAGAAATATATTAGAAAGTGAAGCTTGTATAGAGTGGGATTATCTCGCTCTATCAAAAAATAGTAGGGATAAATTTATGAAAAGTATTAATATAAGTATCAAAAATATAGTAACTATTTTAATGTTTTTTAGCTCTTGTTTACTTTATGCAACAGTGGATAGTGATGTGATATCTAATATCGCTTATGCTCAATATAGTGTAAAAAATCAAACAGATATAATATCTTCAAATGAGGTAAATTTAACAGTAGAAAAATCAGAAGATATTTTTGAATATGTATGGATAGAGATTATCTCAGATAAAAGTATTGTTGGGATTGATGATGTTATAAAATACAATATAATTATACATAATGATAGTGATATTTTAGTTGAAGATTTAATATTAACAAACTATCTTCCGTTAGGCTTAAAATATCAAGATGGGAGTTGTAAGCTTAATAATCAAATGGCTAGTGATTTTTCTTTAAATGGTAAGAATTTATCTTTATATATAGGGGATATAAAACCAAATTCAACAACAACTTTAAGTGTGGTAGCTCATATAACAACTGCTATCAAAGATAATAAAATATCAAATAGTGCATCTGTTTCTAGCGATAAATTAAATGGTATATCTAATATTGCTAAGGTTACTGTTTATGTTAAAGAGGAATTGATGAGAAGTAAAGGGGTGATTGTTGGTCAAGTTTATGATAAAGCCTATAAAAATCATAAAAAAGGTCATGGTATATCAAAAGTCAAACTATATATGGAAGATGGTAGTTATGTAATAACGGATAATCAAGGTAAATATCATTTTGAAGGTGTAACAAAAGGTAGACATATAATTCAAGTGGATAAAGATATATTACCATATGGCTATCAAGTTACAAAGTGTAGCAGTAGTAACCGTTTTTTAGGTCGCAATTTTTCTCAATTTATAGATATAAATGGAGGAGATTTAAAAAGAGTTGATTTTTGTCTAAAGAGAACCAATCAAAAGCAGATTTTAGATAATTATAACTATTCTACTCCCACATTTAACCTTAAAATTCCAAATTATAATGAAGATAGTTTAAAAAATAAAGCTTTATCAGATGCCATTATATGGCCACCAGATGGTTTTGTTCCCCCCATTCCAAGTACCTCTATCGCTATATCTTATCATAAAAATCATAAAGCTATTTTATTTTTAAATAATAAAGAGGTGAGTATGCTAAATTTTGAACATAAAATAACAGATACAAATAGTTCAAGAACAATAGATATTTATAAAGGGGTAGATTTGCTAAATCAAACAAATATGATTAAGGTCAAGATATTTAATAAAAATGCTCAATTGGTCAAAACTTTATTAAAAGAGATTCATGTTTCAGAAGCTCCTGTAAGGGCTGATTATATTGAAAAAAACTCTTATAATATAGCAGATGGAATTCACTCCCCTATTATCGCCATAAGATTTATAGATGAAAATGGTTATCCACTTCGTTCAGGAATTACTGGTTCATTTAGCGTTGAATATCCTTATGTTTCACAAGAGTCTATAGATAATTTAGCAAATAATCCATTAGGTAATACTAGTAATATTAAAAATAGGTACACAATTGATTCAGATGGAACAGCTTATATTAAACTTCAACCAACAACTATTACGGGAGAGGTGATACTTCATTTTAAGCTTCAAAATAGAGATGAGGTTGTAAGAGCATGGCTTAAGCCAAAACTTCGAGAATGGATTATGGTTGGATTTGTAGAGGGTAGTATTGGATATAACACCATTAAATCAAATTTAAAATCTATAGATTCTATAAAAGCAGAAGATAGAGTGATTAAAGAGGGTAGGGTTTCATTTTTTGCTAAAGGAAAAATTAAAGGTAACTGGTTATTAACGATGGCTTATAATAGTGCTAAGAAATCTGATAATAAACTTTTTAGTGAGATAGATCCAAATAGATATTATACACTTTATGGAGATTCGGTTAGACAAAACTATGAAGCATCAAGTAGAAAAAAATTATTTTTAAAAATAGAAAAATCAAATTTTTCGGCTCTTTATGGAGATTTTAATACAGATTTGACATATACTAAACTATCATCATATTCCAGAAAAATGACAGGTCTAAAAGGTGAATATCATGATAAAAATATTAATCTAAAAACTTTTGCATCAAATAGCCAACAACTATTTATAAAAGATGAAATTATTGGAGATGGAACTTCTGGATATTATAATCTTTCAAATAGTCCTGTGATAGAAAACTCTGAAACAATTAAAATAGAGGTAAGAGACCGTTATCATAATGAAAAGATAATTTCTCAAAGAGTACTTACAATTTTTAAAGATTATGAGATAGATTACCATCTTGGGCGAGTATATTTTAAAGAGCCTATATTTAGTACCGATAGAGATTTTAATCCATCTTTTATTATTATAGATTATGAAATCGATGGAGATGATGATAGTTATTATACTTATGGTGGGAGATTATCTCTTAATGGATTTAATCAAAATATTGAGCTAGGTGGAAGTTACATATATGAAGATAATGCTAAAAAACAAAATAGCTTAATAGGTATTGATACAACATTTAAGATAAGTAATAACACTATCTTAAAGATGGAGTATGCACAAACCAATAAAATTGATGTAGATATAAAGAGTAAGGGTAGTGCAAAATTTTTGGAGATTGATCATCTATCTAAG
>CAYWFW010000087.1:0-3304 GCA_964457735.1 uncultured Sulfurovum sp.
AAATCAATAGAGATTATAGAAGTGGATGAAACACCTGTTTATGATTTGACTGTGAATGAATATCATAATTTTGCAATTAAATCAGGAGAGGATAGCTCTATATTTGTGCATAATTCTCATATTCAAACACTTCTAATGACATTTTTCTTTAGATTCTTGCAACCTATTATTGAAAAAGGTTATCTATATCTTGCTCAACCACCTCTTTATAGATATAAAAAAGGCAAGAACGAAACGTATTTAAAAGATGATAAAGCTTTAAATGATTTTATTATAGAACATGGAATCTCTATGATAGAGAGCAAAACTATGGGAGATAATGATTTAATTGAGCTATTTAAACTTGTAAGTTATTACAAGATGACACTTAAAGAGCTTGAAAAACGATACTCAATGCCAGAAATTATGAGATATTTGATTGAAACACCATCTTTACATAATATTGCAAATGAAGAGTTGATTAAAGCATTAGATATATTTATTGAAAATCTTGGTTATAATATATTAAATAGAACTATAGATGATGAGAAAATTCATCTTTTTGTTCAGACTAATGATGGACTTGAAGAGTTGTTGATTGATTCCAATTTATATACAACTCCCCATTTTCAAGAGGCTTTGAGCATATATGCAAAAATAAATAGTAGAATTACTGATGAATTTAAAGATAAAGATATGTTAGAGTTATTAGCAAAGGTTGATTCTTCTGCCAAAAAAGGTGCATATATTCAGCGATATAAAGGTCTTGGAGAGATGAATCCAGAGCAGTTATGGGAAACAACTATGACGCCAGAAAATAGAGTTTTATTAAGAGTTACAATTGATGATGTTCAAGAGGCTAGTGATACATTCTCGTTGTTTATGGGAGATGAGGTTGAACCACGAAGAAATTATATTGAGACCCATGCTAAAGATGTTAAGCATTTGGATGTATAAACTAGATGCTATTATCAACTTTACAAGAGAGAGAACGACGGTTTAAAATCGCTTTAAGAGCAGGGATTCCTGCTTTAATGTTTATTGGAGTGATTTTATATATTGTGTTTGCTAAAGATGTGAATATTAATATATCAATCAGAGAGAGTTTAATTATGGCAGGGATTGTATTTACTACCATATATTTTATATATTTTATGCTTGAACTTGCTACAAAAGGGACATTAGTTGATAATGAAACTGATGGATTTACCCCTAATGCTTTTATTGAAGCAGTTAGAAAATATAAACCTAATACAATGTCTATCCTTGCGATAAAGAATCTTAATATTATAAATAATAATTATGGAACTAAGGCTACTAATAAACTTTTGCAAAACCTTATCCAAAGTCTTGATATATTTTTGGAACAACATAATCTATCAAATGTGATTATAGGTAGATATAACAGCTCAGAGTTTCTTTTGGCACTTGATAGAGATAGTCAAGATGTGGAAGATATTTTAACCAATTTTATACAAAATTATAGAGAGATTCAAAAGATAGAACTAGATTATCATTTTTCTATTTTGATTAATAATGATGATAATATAGAAAGAAGTATCACCAGATTACACAATTCTATTGATAGGGATAATTGTAGTATCAATAAAGCTAAAAGCAAAAAGATGATACTTAAAGATTCAAAAAAAGAAAAAGAGCTAGAAGAAGCGATAACATCAGCACTTACTCAAGATTCTCTTATCTTTACATTTAGACCTCTACAAAATACTAAAACAAATAATATAGATATATATACAATATCTGTTAAACTTAAAACTACAATGGGTGAAATTTTACCTCGTACATATCTACCAATTATCAATCGCCTTGGTTTTGGTCAAATTTATGATATGTTGATTGTAAAACAGATTGTAAAAACTATTTCTCAAATAGATGATAATGTATCTCTTAGTTTTAATTTATCACCTTATTCAATCAGAGATAAAACTTTTTTACAAAAAACACTTGATATTATAGAGTTGGCTAATATAGAGCCATCACGCTTTATTATAGAGATATATGAACGAAATACATATCATAATCTAAATAGCTACCTTAATACCTTAAATGATATTCGCTCAACTGGGATTCGTATCTGTATTGATAACTTTGGTACTTCAAATTCATCTCTTGATTATATTAAATATTTTAAGTTTGATATGGTTCAATTTGATAGAGATTTTACCACAAATATAGATGATTCTAATAATCTTATACTTCTTAATTCTTTTATTAAAATGGGTAAAAAACTTGATATTATAACTATCGCTAAATGGGTAGATAAAGATGAGCAAAAAGATAAATTAACAAAACTAGGTATCAATTATCTGCAAGGTTTTGGTATCTCTAAACCAATAAATACAAATCAATTAATCACAACCCACACACAAGGAAAATAAATGAAATATGGAACAAAAGAGATTATAAATTTTGATATAACATCAAAAGAAAATTATTGGAAAAATAATCATAAAAAAGATTATACTATTGATATAACTTTGCCTGAATTTATATGTATGTGTCCCCGTTCAGGCTATCCTGATTTTGCCACTATTAAAATATCATATATCCCCAATAAAAAGGTGATAGAACTCAAAGCTCTTAAGTTATATATTAATAGTTTTATAAATAAACATATATCTCACGAAGACTCTGCTAATGAGATTTATGATTTGTTAAAGAAATCTCTTAAACCACGATGGATAAAATTAACAGCAGACTTTAATCCACGAGGAAACGTACACACAATAATCACAATTGATAGTTCAAAAGAGTAACATTATACAGATAGATTATAAATCATAATAATGTTTTTTAATGGTTTCACTAAAGAACGGCTTTGACATAATATAATTAAAGCCATTTTCTCTCATCCTTTTTATCTCATCAATTGTATTAGACCCACTAATTCCAACAAATGGTGGGAGAGTTTGATTTTTATCTTTTGCTAATTGGATTATTTTTTGTACTGCTTCTGTCCCATTCATCTTTTGCATAAATTCATCAATAAAAAACATATCAATCTTATCTTTTGTACTATTATAGATTTTAATAGCATCTTCCCCATCATATCCAACTATAACAGTTGCACCTAATTTTTCTAATGTAAGTTTTAGATATTTTACATTTAAATCGTTATCATCAATAACAGCCACAAGTTTATTAACCTTTTTAGCCTCTATTTTATTCTTTACACTATTTTGATTTAATAAAATAGAGTCATAAAACTTTTTTATACTCAATGGCAAAGTTAAAAGTATTATATTCTTATCATAAATCTCTATATTTTCCAAAAAGTTTTTTCTAAAAAGGATAATTTTATTTT
>CAYWFW010000088.1:0-3468 GCA_964457735.1 uncultured Sulfurovum sp.
CTCAAAAAGTTGGAGAATACCCATTTACACTATTAGCAACCATTTTAAATGATGATCAAGATATAATACCTTGTGCTTTGCATTCTAAATTAAAAAAGAGATAGAATATGAGGGGATACAAGAGTATTAGATGATAGACAAATAGAAATCGCAAAATATTTAAATCTTTCATCGGCGACTATATCTAAAGTTTTTAGGGCAGTAAAGTGAATATTTGTGTTTTTAAAAGTAGTGAATTGTCACCTGACCCTAAAAGCTAAAAGTACATAAAATATTAGTAGGGATAAATATGCAACAAATTTGTGGAATTGATGAAGCTGGAAGAGGATGTATAGCAGGTTCTCTTGTAATTGCAGGAGTTGTGTTAAAGAAGTCAATTGATGGCTTAATGGATTCAAAAAAACTAACTGAGTTAAAAAGAGAGAAGTTATATCCGATAATTATAGAAAACTCAGAATATCATATTGTCTCATTCTCAAGTGAGCAAATAGATAAAAAAGGTCTTTCAGTTTGTATGAAAGAGGCTTTAGAAGAGATTAAAAAAGTTTTTCATGGCTATCATATTATTTTTGATGGAAATACAAATTTTGGTGTGGATAATATTAAAACAATGATAAAGGCAGATGATAAAGTGGCAGAAGTTAGTGCAGGTAGTATCTTAGCAAAAGTTACGAGGGATAGAGAGATAGTTAAAGATGCTTTATTATATCCAGAGTATGGGTTTGAGAAACATAAAGGATATGGAACAAAAAACCATATTGAAGCTATAAAAAAATATGGATATAGTGTACTGCACAGAAAAAGTTATAAGATAAAATCTTTAGAATTATAGTAAACTTAATGCCATCTTATAATCCTCTTGTGTATCAATCCCAATAGAGTTATAATTTGTCTCTATCATCTTGATTTTATATCCATTTTCAAGTACTCTAAGTTGTTCTAACTTCTCTAATCGTTCCAAATAGCTTTGTTCCATTTGTGAATACTTAATCAAAAAATCTTTGGTATATCCATAAATTCCTAAATGTCTATAAAATTTTAGAGGTGCAGGTATATCTATATGATGATTTAATAGAGTCTCCCATTCATCTCTATGATGTGGAATTATAGAACGAGAAAAGTAAAGTGCATTACTATTTTTATCTATGGTCACTTTTACAACATTTGGACTTTTTAGCTCTTCTACCTTTTGGATTTTGTGCATTGCACTACTCATTATAGTATTACTATTTTCAAATGAATTAGCTAGTTTATCAATAAGAGAGGGTTCAATGAAAGGCTCATCTCCTTGGACATTTATTATAATATCACAATCTACATCACTTATCGCCTCTGCAATTCTATCTGTGCCTGACTGATGTTTTTCATCTGTCAAGATAATATTATTAGTAAAACTAGAACAGACTTCTTTGACTTTTTGGCTATCTGTTGCGATGTAAACTTCATCTATACTTTGAGCTTTTTTGCACTGTTGGTAAACTCTTTGTACCACACTCTTACCATTTAAATCTAACAGTACTTTATTTGGTAATCTTGTAGAATTTAGCCTTGCTGGGATTACAACTATTTTTTTCATTCTAATTTATATCCTCTTTTTCATATATTAAAAGTTCTTCAATAAGTTTATCACAAATTTTAACAGCCTCTTTATATCCTTGGCAATCTATCAAAAAATTATATCTATACTCTTCTGCACAAACAGTAATAGTATGCAAAGCCATAAAATAATAACTCTTATCTGTTTTAAAACTAGTTGAATATATTAGTTCCTCTAAAAGTTTTCTTAGTTTATGGCTTTTACTAAATGCACCAAATTTACTTTTTGTTTCAAGTAAATGCTTAAAAAATAGTTCTATCATTTGTTGATAATGAAAACAATGTATAGAACAATCTTTTATATCTGTTTTATTTAATAAATCTATCGCAATAGAATGTTCCCATGCCTTACCTGCCAAATTCTCTATATTTTCATAATCATTAAATTTATCTTGATACATATACTTCTCCTATTAAATATTTTACACTCCTAAATCATACATCTGTATTATACCACTTAACTTATTAGCTTTTGTTACCACAATTAATGAGTTTATTTTTGCTTTTTGCATCATATCATTAGCTTCAATTAGTTTTTTATTTTGATTAATAGTTAGAGGATTTTTACTCATTATATCTTTTGCTTGAAGTCTAAAAAATTTATTCTCTTGTAGTTTCATAGCACGGCGAATATCACCATCAGTAATAATACCTTTGAGCTTATTATCTTTAAGTACCACAACTAATCCACATTTTCCATCTGTAATTTTATGGATAATATTTTTAATAGATTCATTTTTGCTACAAGTTGGCAAATTCTCACTCTTCATCACACTTTTTACAGTTGTTAAAAGCCGTTTTCCCAAACTACCCCCTGGGTGAAATTTGGCAAAGTTTTCATCTTTGAAATCTCTTAGCTTCATTAATGCCACAGCAATTGCATCACCCATCACAAGCGTTGCCGTTGTTGATGACATCGGTGCTAATTGAAGAGGACAAGCCTCTTTATCAATAGAAATATTAAGATGAAAATTTGTATTTTGTGCTAAAGTTGAATTGGGGTTTCCACTCATAGAAATAGTTCTATTTTTTTGAACTTTTAAAAATGGAATAAGCTTCAAAATCTCATTAGTCTCACCAGAATTTGAAATCAAAAGAACAATATCTTCGCTTTCAATCATTCCTAAATCCCCATGATACGCCTCTGCTGGGTGGATAAAAAAACTAGGCGTCCCTGTACTTGCAAGTGTAGCCGATATCTTTTTACCAATAATTCCAGATTTTCCCATACCCGAAATTATCACTTTGCCCTTTGATGCAATAATAGAATTTATAGCTTTTTCAAAATTATCATCTAATAAATTTGAAAGATTTTTTATCTCTTGAGATTGAATCTTAAATACCTCTTTTGCAATCTCTATAATATTATAGTTAATTATAACTCCTTTTTAATTTTGGTAGTTGATATCCCCTCTGTTCGTGGTAAATATATAACCTCACAATACTCTTTTAAAAAATCAAACTTTCCTTCCCAATCATCACCCATCACAAATATATCTACATTATATTTTTCTATATCTGTAACTTTTTGCTTCCAATCTGTCTCAGGAATTACCATATCCACATAACGAATTGATTCTACAACTACTTTTCTATTTTCATAGTTAAGTAGAGAAGATTTATGTTTTCCTGCATTAAACTCATCTGACGAGATAGCTACAATTAGCTTGTCTCCCAATGCCTTTGCTCTTTTTAATATATTTATATGTCCAATATGTAATATATCAAATGTTCCATAGGTTATAACTGTTTTCACTATTTTTCCTTTTTAAATATATTTTTATTTAAGTAGTCTATCTGATATTTATACCATTGTAATGTCTCTTCTTTTAATTGTTTTATATCTTGTTTTGTCTTTGTACCTATTATATT
>CAYWFW010000089.1:0-2893 GCA_964457735.1 uncultured Sulfurovum sp.
TAAAACTCTTTGAAGATAAGAATATTTATTTTTTTATATTTAATATAGTAGAGTGATTATATATAAAAGAGCTAGGTGATTGTTCTCTTGCTTCTGGTGAAAAATACAATAGTTCCATAACTCCTGATTCATTTCTAAATCGTAAGCTTTGAGCTTCATTTGAGAGCGTAATATTAGATAGATGTGTGATTTTTAAAAATTTAATTTTACTGCTTGTATCTACCCCAGAGGATAGATATAATATAAGTGTCACGATTGATAATATCATCATCAAAAGTAACGCTATAAATATTTTAGACCTATTTATCAAGGTCAAAAACCATTTTAGTAGTTATCTTATCAAAAGAGATTATAGATTTACCGTTGTGATCTTTTAGAAAATTTTCTGCCTCATCTAAAGTGGAAAAAGGGATTAGTTCATGACCCATTGGACCAAATATATCACTACCAATCACAAAAAATGCTTTTTTAGCATCAATTGCCTCATTTGTATAATAGTTTGTTACGAGTAGTTTAGTAATCTTTAAATTATCTTGATTATATTTTTTTGGTTCTAAGTAAAATTTCATCATATCTTTTACACCATCAAAACTATAATGATTTGGCTTATTGTTATTATTAAAATGAATCTGTGTAGCCCATACAGGATATTTATATATAAACATTCCACAAACTGGACATTTTTCATCTTTTGTCACGCTAATTGGTCTATTTTTTGCTGTAACTAATTTTGTACTTTTTAGATAAAGTGCTGTTGCTTGAAGTTGCTTAGGATTAAGGTTTGTACAAATATTATTTTCTATAATATAGGTTTTAATATCACTAATTGTATCTAATTTACTTATATCAATCTTTGTACACTTTTTAGTATATATTTTTTTACCCATTGGTATTATTTTTTTGTAATCTTTTTCATTCTTTTTTTATTATCAACCTCTAAAGATTTTTTAGCCATCTTAAAAGCCTTTTTAAAATCTACTATCTCGCCACCATAAATTGATTTAAACTCTTTGGCATCTTGCTCTTTTTCAAATGCCAATTTACTAACCATTGCCATTGTCCCTTGAACCTTTGAACCAACAACATAATATGCTTTTTTGGCATCTATCATCTTTTCGGTTTTAACATCTACTACTGATATTTTGCTATTTTTATCAAACTTAGTATTAGCTAAACATCTGATTGAACAAAAATGTAATTTTTTACCATCCTTAGTTTCAATACTATGAGAGGTTTTATAAAACATCTTTAAACTCATTCCACATATAGGACACCAGTTTTTATTCTTACCCTCTTGCAAAAGTATAGGAGATTTTGAAGCCTTAACAAACTGAGGAGCTTCTGCATTTATATTAATAGTAAAAGCAATTATTATTGCCATTAATAGATAAAATCTTTTCATTTTATAACCTTTTAAAATATTTTATATTATATTAACTGATGTTTATTAAATTTGTATTAAATATTAAGATAATATAATAAGATATAAACTTCTCAAGGGTAAAATATTGAATAAAATAAAAACAGCAGTTATTTTTGCAGGTGGAAAGAGTTCACGAATGAATAGAGATAAATCTCTTTTGCCATTTGATGGGTTTAAGACTCTTAGTGAGTTTCAGCACAATAAATTATCAAAAATTTTTGATAAGGTTTATATTAGTTGTAAAGATAATAAGTTTGATTTTGATGCAAATTTGATTTTAGATAGATATAAAGATAGTTCCCCTTTAGTTGGGCTTATATCAATTTTTGAAACACTTGATATTGATGAGGTATTTGTGATTTCTGTTGATTCCCCATTTATTGATATAGAGATTATTAATAGATTAGAGTTGCAAAATCAAGATAAATATGATATTATAGTAAGTTCTACAAATGGAAAAATTCAGCCACTATGTGCAATCTATAAAAAATCAATTTTAACAAAAGCAAAAGAGTTTTTATCAAAAGATATTCACACACTAAATAGAGTTATAAAAAGCTTAAATAGTAAAGTTGTAGAGTTTGAAGATGACAATAGATTTGCCAATTTAAACTATTATGATGAGTATATAGATGCTTGTAAAAATCAAGAAATATAATATCAAAGGATTATAATGATAGCAAATAGTATAGAAGATTTAATAGGAGATACTCCTCTTATTAAACTAAATAAATTATCTCAAATAACAGGAACTAATATTTATGCAAAATGTGAATTTATGAATCCTACATCTTCGGTTAAAGATAGAATAGCTTTGAATATGGTAAATATAGCATTAGAAAAAGGTGATATGGATAAAAATACAACAATCATAGAGCCTACTAGTGGAAATACAGGAATTGGATTGGCTGGGATATGTGCATCAAAAGGTATAAAATTAATCTTGACAATGCCTGATTCTATGAGCAAAGAGAGACGAAATATCCTTACTCATTTGGGGGCAGAATTATTTTTAACTCCTGCAAAAGATGGGATGAGGGGTTCAATAGATAAAGCAAATGAACTAAATAAAAGCATAAAAAACTCTATTGTACTCCAACAATTTAAAAATCCTGATAACTCAGATAGTCATAGAAAAACTACTGCTATAGAGATATATGATGACTTGGGCAAAAATATAGATTTTTTTGTATCAAGTGTGGGTACGGGTGGAACACTTACGGGAATATCAGAGGTTTTAAAAAATAAGATAGCAAAACTTCAAGTGGTAGCAGTTGAACCAAAAGATTCAGCAGTTTTATCAAATGAAGAGCCATCCCCTCATCAAATACAAGGTATTGGAGCTGGTTTTATCCCTGATATTTTAAATACAAATATTTATGATGAGATAATAAAAGTTTCAAATGAAGATGCTTATAATATGGCAAGAGAGATTGCAAAAACAGAAGGGCTTCTTGTTGGTATATCATC
>CAYWFW010000090.1:0-3175 GCA_964457735.1 uncultured Sulfurovum sp.
TTGTCTTTAATTATGATAAATATATTTGATGATGATAAAAAGAGTTCTTATAATACATACATTGAAAATCAATTTGTATATACAGGCTTAGATAGAATAGTAGATACAGAAGTAGAGTATGATTGTAATACTAAATTTATATATTTATCTTTTGATGATGGACCACTAAATGGTAGTCAAAATATTAATAGAATAGTAAATTTAGAGAAAATTCCAATAAATGTTATGGTTGTTGGATTACATGTATTTAGTGGCAAAAAAAATAAAAAATATTTTGATGATTATATGAAAAATAGATTTATAGAGGTTAATAATCATAGTTATAGTCACGCAGGACATCGCTATAAAAAATATTATTCCAATCCAATAGGTGTATTAAATGACTTTAACATAAGTATGAACCGTTTGAATTTGCATAATAAAATAGCAAGATTGCCAGGTAGAAATGTTTGGCGAATTGATGGAAGAAAAAAAGGTGGTCATATAAATACAAAAGAGAGTGCTAATCTTTTATCAACTAATGGATTTAAAATTATAGGTTGGGATATTGAATGGAGATATGATCCAATAACTAAAAAACCAAGAGATACATATCAAGAGGTATTTGCAAAAATCAAACAAAAATTGGATACGAATAACACATTTACTCGCTCAAATGTTGTAATTTTAGCCCATGATTCAATGTTTAGAAATAAAAAAGATGCACAAAAATTACAAGATTTAATAAGATTAATTAAAGTAACAGATGGTTATGAAATAGTCCCACTTAGTAAATATCCTCTTGTATTTTAGCTCCAGTTTTTAGTATGCTGAAGCTATTACCTCTAATGAATTTTGAGATATATCTATTTTTTCTATTGGTTGATACTCCAACTCTCCTACAATCTCTACCTCTTTCATCTTTATCCCCTCAGGATGTTTTTGGCTATAAAGATTTACTGCACATTGTTTAAAGTTTGGCTCAAATGATTTGGGGTCAAAATCAGCAATTGTAAGATTATTAATAAGTTGCTCTGCATAGTGAAATGGGACAAAAATATCGCCCTCACGCACAACTTCTGTTACTTTTACCATAAGCTCTTCAACCACCCCACGAGAGTTTCCTATTTTTATTCTATCTCCACTTTTTACCTCTAACTTTTTAGCATCAAGTGGATTTATCTCTACCCACGATTCAGGGGCAAGATTATTTAAAATCTCAATAGTTTTTGTTTTTGTTCGTGTATGCCACTGCTCTACTGTTCGTCCAGTATTTAGATTTAATGGGAATTTTGCATTACAAGATTCTGCTAATGGTTGCCAATCAAGTGCCAAAAGTTTGGCTTTACCATCCTCTGTTTTACACTCAAATCCATCTGTATATAATCGTTTTTTACCCTCAGGATAAGTCTCATTACAAGGCCATTGAATACCATTTAATTTTTCTATTTTTTCATAACTCATACCACTATAATCACAAAGTTGCCCAGCACTTACTCGTTTCATCTCATCAAAAATATCTTCACTTGTATTAAAATCTTTAAAAAGTAACTCATATTTACCCTCAAAATATTTACTAAATTCTATCACAATATTTGCATCACTCATAGTCTTACCCAATGGTTCTATCGCTTTTTTGGCATAATTACATCGTCGTTCACTATTTGTATAAGTTCCCTCTTTTTCACTCCAAGTTGAGGCACTAAAAATCACATCTGCAATCTCTGCTGTTTCACTCATAAAAGCATCTTGAACCACTAAAATATCAAGCTTTTTTAGGATTTTTCGTAGTCTATTTTGGTCAGGAAAACTCACAAGTGGATTGGTTGCTGTTACCCATAATGCTTTTATCTCACCTCTATCAATCGCTTCTATTATTTGAGGATAACTATAACCTCTTGCTCTTGGAATAAGCTCTTCTGGCACATTAATTATATTAGCAAAATCCATTCTATCTTTAGCATTTGCAAAATTTCTATACGCAGGGATTGAAGATGTAAATCCAAATTCACGAGTCCCCATCGCATTACATTGTCCAGTTATACTAAATGGGGATGCCCCCTCTTTGCCCAAATTACCAGTAATAAGAGCCAAATTACAAATAGCACTAACTGTATCTGTCCCAATGCTAGATTGATTTACTCCCATTGTCCACGCCGACAAAGATTTATCAGCCCCTGCATAAATTCTTGCCAATTCATAAAGAGTTTTTACATCAATTCCACTAATGTTAGCTACAAGTTGTGGAGGGTATTTATCCATAATATGCTTTTTAAATTCTCTATAACCACTTGTTTTATCTGTTATAAATTTTTCATCTTCCCAACCTTGTTCCATAATAATATAACAAAGCCCATTCATCAAAGCCAAATCACTTCGTGGAGCAATAGGGACAAAAATATCGGCCATATTCGCAGTTTTACTATGTCTAGGGTCAATCACAATAATAGTTGGTTTTTTGCCAGTAACTTTTTTATTTTTAGCAATATGAAGTTTTAAAATAGGATGATTATCTGCAATATTTGCACCGATTAACATTATCACATCTGCATGAGAAAAATCTTCATACGAGGAGGGAGGTCCATCGCTTCCAAAAGTTTGTTTATAACCCATCACTGCCGAAGCCATACATAAAGTGGTATTTCCATCATAATTATTTGACTCAAGCCCTAGTTGCATAAATTTACCAAGAGTATAAAAATCCTCTGTTAAAAACTGTCCTGTTGAGATACAAGCAACTGCACCTTTACCATATTTTGATTGAATATCTTTAAATTTATCAGAAGTTACTTTAAACGCCTCTTCCCACTCCACAGCTTGAAGTTTGCCATCTTTTCTAATCATAGGAGTTGATACACGATTATCTGAAGTTACCATCTCGTGTTCACTCAATCCCTTTGGACAAAGCGTACCCATATTCACAGGATGAGCAGGGTCGCCTTTGGTTCGCACAGGCTTACCATCTTTTACACCAATATATAATCCACACCCCACTCCACAATATCCACAAGTGCTTTTTACCCATTTATTTGGAGCTTTATCTTTGGCGATTGTTCCAAATTTTGTATCTTTTGTATAAGAGTACTTATCCTCTTTTATATCATTATTTATAAATTTATCTATTAACTTTTTAATCATAAAATACCCTTTTATTATTTTTTATATTATAGATTAAATTTAGGTATCTTATTGATTT
>CAYWFW010000091.1:0-8404 GCA_964457735.1 uncultured Sulfurovum sp.
ATTCAAATATTTTTATAATTATACTAAATTATCTCTAAGTTTTATCTCTTTTATGATTCTATTTTTAATATAACTCAAATTTTTATAAATCTCTTTCAAAAGTATCTACTATCACTTGATTAGCTCTTTAGAAATAGCAAAAATCAAATTATCTTTTATAAGCTGATAGGTTTTGATAAATTCACTATAATCTTTGCCATCAGGGTCATCAAATCCAATATGAATCACCTTACTTCTTTTAGGAAAAACTGGACAGGATTCTTTTGCATTATCACATACTGTTACAATCAAATCATAATCTATATTTATTATATCTTCAATAGCTTTAGAATGATACTCCTCTTTCCAACAATTATTATCTTTTAAGACTTTTTTAGCATTTGGATTTATTTTGCCACTTGCTTTTACCCCTGAACTATATGCTTTTATATCATATTTATCCAACTCTTTATTTACTAAAGCTTCTGCAATGATACTTCTACAACTATTTCCTGTGCATAAAATAAGTACATTTTTTAGCATATTTAATACCCCTTTAAAAAGAATAATATTTAAATAAATATAATGTTATAATAACACTAAAAGAGTTAAAAAAGGATTTAAAATGTTACTTGGGGTAAATATAGATCATATTGCCGTATTAAGAGAAGCTAGAAAAGTAAATGACCCT
This sequence comes from uncultured Sulfurovum sp., assembly GCA_964457735.1. GTDB lineage: Bacteria > Campylobacterota > Campylobacteria > Campylobacterales > Sulfurovaceae > FS08-3. Next base: position 671 of record CAYWFW010000091.1, read on the forward strand.
GATATAATGGATTCTCTTTTTTTTGTAAAAACAGCAGGTGCAGATCAAATTACAATACATTTAAGAGAAGATAGAAGACATATTCAAGATATTGATGCAACTAAAATTATCTCATCTTCGCCTCTTCCTGTGAATTTAGAGTGTGCAAAAAGTGAGGATATTATTAGTATAGTATCAGTATTAAAGCCTCATCGTGCAACTATTGTGCCAGAAAAAAGGGAAGAGGTTACAACAGAGGGGGGATTATTGGTTGATGAAAATGATACAGTATTAAAAAATGCTATTGTAAATTTACAATCTCAAGAGATAGAGGTATCCTTATTTATTGACCCATCTAAAGATGCTATAAATTCAGCAATATCTTTGGGTGTGGAGTGGATAGAGTTTCATACTGGAGAATATGCTAATATATATGCTATGCTTTATGGAAATTTATCATCATCTCATCATACAATACCAGAACTTAAGCTACCAAGAAAAGAGCTTATACAAAAATTATCAGATGAAATAGAGAATTTAGAGAATTTATCTAAATATGCATCTGATATGGGTTTAAGAGTCGCCGCAGGACATGGATTAAACTATCAAAATGTATCTAATATCGCTAAAATAGAGGATATAGAGGAGTTAAATATTGGTCAAAGTATTATTGCTAGGAGTATTTTTACAGGCTTAGAAAAAGCAATAGTTGATATGAAATCTCTTATTTAAAAAGTATGCTAATTATCCTCTAACTCACTTTTTGTTATAATCGCAAAAATTTAAGGGTAGCTATCTATGATAAAAAGAGTTTTAGTAAAATTTTCTGGTGAAGCGTTAGCAGGTGAAAATGGGTATGGTATAGATACTCAAATTTTAAATTATATAGCAAATGAGATAAAAGAGCTTGTTGATAATGGTGTTGAAGTTGGTGTTGTTGTTGGTGGTGGAAATATTATCAGAGGCGTAAGTGCAGCAGCAGACGGTATTATTAAAAGAACAAGTGGAGATTATATGGGGATGTTAGCAACTATTATTAATGGTGTAGCAATCCAAGAGGCACTAGAACATTTAAATGTAGATGTACGACTTCAAACTGCAATTGAGATGAAAGAGATTGGTGAATCGTTTATTATACGAAAAGCAAATAGACATCTTGAAAAAGGTAGAATTGTTGTTTTTGCTGGTGGAACAGGAAATCCATATTTTACAACAGATACAGCAGCAACCCTAAGAGCATCTGAAATTGGTGCTGATATAATCATTAAAGCTACAAAAGTTGATGGAATATATGATAAAGACCCTGCTAAATTTGATAATGCTATTAAATTATCAGAAATATCATACGATCAAGCATTAAGTGAACATATTAAAGTGATGGATGATACATCAATAGCATTGGCTAAAGATAATAATCTGCCAATAGTTGTATGTGATATGTTTAAAAAAGGTAATTTATTAGCTATAATACAAGGTGATATGAGTCTGTGTTCAGTGGTTAAATAGGTATTAAAAATTCAAGGGCAACCATATATTAATTATGCGTAGAAATGCTAATGAATTAAGCGATATAATGGTGGGTTTTACCCACCCTACCAGTGTTTTTTTGCCGTAGGGTGGGTGAAACCCACCATTATATTATATTAAAAATTCTTAATTCTGGGGTATCTCCTTGTAGATACCCTAAAATTTGGATAGTATAAGATAATTAAATAAAAAAGGGATATAAATTGAGAGTAGAACAGATAACAGCAAAAGCATTAGAGAGATTAGAAAATGATAAATATTTGCTTTCTTCAGCAGTGGGAAAAAGAATAACCGAATTGGTATCTGGAGCAATGCCATTAGTAGATGTAGATACAAAAAAATATAAATTTGCAGATATAGCACTTCTTGAGATAGCAGAGGGTAAAATTATTGTGAGTTTAGAGGATTAAACCCTTTGGAACTGTTTTTAAAAGATATAAAAAATTGTAATACTATTGAAGGCTCAAAAGAGATTTTATATAAAACCATCTCTGCATCAAATATGGTTAAAGAGGCTGTTGATTTTGCAATCAAAGCTCATGATGGAGTGATACGAAAAAGTGGAGAACCATACTCTACTCATCCTATATTAGTTGCTGCGATTACTGCTTATATTAGTGAAAATGATGAGATGGTAGCTGCTGCGTTGCTTCATGATGTGGTAGAAGATACATCAATAACAACACAAGAACTTAAAGATAAATTTGGTGAAACAGTATCTCATTTGGTAGAGGGGATGACAAAAATCTCTGATATAAAAGAGGAGGAATTTGTTTATACAGAGTCAAATAAAAAGTTAATTACTTCTGCTATGAGTTTTAGAAAAATGTTATTAGCTTCAATTGAAGATGTTAATGTTTTGGTAATTAAACTTTGTGATAGAGTTCATAATATGCTCACATTAGCTTCTCATAATAAAGAAGCCCAATTGAGAATAGCAGAAGAGACTTTGGTTGTATATGCTCCAATTGCACATAAATTAGGGATTTCCAAATTAAAAAATCATCTTGAAGATTTAAGTTTTTATTATATCTTTCCAAAAGAGTATGAAAAAATAGATAATTATATTAATGCAGAAAGGCAAAACCTTCAATTAAAACTTAATAATTTTATAGAAACAACTAAAGATTTAATGCATAAAAATGGGATTGACTGGGAGAGTTTTCAGATATTCGGAAGAGTAAAACATCATTATTCTATACATCTTAAAATGCAAAGAAAGGGTGTCTCAATAGAAGAGGTTTTAGACCTATTAGCTGTTAGAATTATCTTAAAAGATGAGATTACTTGTTATAAAGTATTAGGACTTTTACATATCAATTATTCCCCTTTAATAGCAAGATTTAAAGATTATATAGCTATTCCAAAAGATAATGGGTATCAAACTATCCACTCTACATTATTTAATGATAATGCAATTATAGAAGCACAAATCAGAACTAATCAGATGAATGATTTAGCAGAATTTGGTGTGGCTTCACATTGGAAATATAAGAATGATGGGAAAGAGGATAATGCTATTCATCATAATGTAAGCTTAGATTGGATTAAATCTATGCAATATGCAAAAGATTCTCCAGAAGAGTTTTATGAATTAGCAAAGTGTGATCTGTTTTCTGAAGATATTTCGGTATATTCTCCAAAAGGGGAATTATATACACTTCCACGAGATTCAGTTGCTCTTGATTTTGCCTATGCAATACATTCCGAGATAGGAGATAGAGCTAGTGGAACACTTGTAAATAAGGTTAAATCATCACTTCTTACAATATTAAAAAATGGTGATATAATTAATATTTCAACTGATAAAGAACCAAGGCTTAGATGTTCATGGATTGATACAGTAAAAACTTCAAAAGCAAAAGATGCAATAAGAACCAGATGTAAAAGTAATCTAAAAGAGTGTGATAGAGTGACTGCTTATAATATTTTATCAACTCTTTTTGATAATAAGACAATAGATATAAAAGAGATTGTTTCTGATTTAAATATTAAGAATATGATAGATAGAGTACCAAATGAACTTGAAGTTTATCAAAATATTATTAATAGATTTGCAAACTATTTAGGTCATAAAAAAGTTAGAGTATGGGAGTTATTTAAAAAGGGCTATAAAGTTCCTATGATTAAAAAGATTGACCATTTTAATTTTTATACAAATAAGTCTATTGATAATATAAGTTTTGATTATTGTTGCCATCCCAAATTAAATGATTCTATTGTGGCATTTTATGACTCAAAAAAGGTAACAATTCATCATAAACTTTGTAAAGAAGCATATAAACAGATGAAAAATTATGATAGGATGCTTTTTGTTAGTTGGAATAGTACAAAATCGTATAAATATAAATTAATTATATCTTTACAAAATCAACAAGGTATTTTAGTTAATTTACTTAAAAAATTATTAGAATTAAATTTAAATATTTTAGCAATTCAACTTGGAATTACCAATAGCGAAAACGCTGAATATTGTCGTATAGAGGTTGAATCTCATGAGCTTAATATTGAAACTTTAAAACAAAAGATTAGTCAAAGATTTAAACTTATAGAGATAAGTAGTCTTAAAGATGCATATAATAATTAAAAAAGGTTTATAATGGATAATAATATAGAAAATAGAGTATCAGAGGCTCTCGCTGAAATCGCTAGAGGAAGTATTGAGATAATAGATTCTAATGCAGTGGAAACATTAGTAACAAGATTTTTAACTACAAAAGAAAATTATTTTGTAAAAGTTGGATTTGATCCAACTGCTCCTGATTTGCATTTGGGTCATACTGTATTACTTCAGAAATTAGCAGTTTTTCAAGAGTTTGGAGCTATTGTTCAGTTTTTAATTGGAGATTTTACAGCAATGATTGGTGATCCCACTGGAAAAAGTGCAACAAGAAAGGTCTTGACTTCTGATGAGGTAAAAAAGAATATACAAAGTTATACAACTCAAGCATTTAAAATACTAGATAAAGATAAAACAGAAGTTGTTTATAATAATGATTGGTTAGGTAAACTAACTCCATCTGATATGTTAGAACTTTTATCTAAAAGGACTGTTGCAAGAATGCTTGAGCGAGATGATTTTAAAAAGAGATATAAAAATGAAGATGATATAGCAATTCATGAGTTTACATATCCACTACTTCAAGGTTACGATTCTGTTTATTTGCAATCTGATATAGAATTAGGTGGAACTGATCAAAAGTTTAATCTTCTTATGGGTAGAACTCTTCAAAAATCTTATGGTATAGGTAAGCAACAAGCAGTCTTGATGATGCCAATATTAGAAGGTCTTGATGGTATTCAAAAAATGTCAAAATCTTTAGGTAATTATATTGGTGTAACAGATGAGCCAAATGATATGTTTGGTAAAATACTATCTATTAATGATAATTTAATGTGGAGATATTATGAATTATTATCATCAAGAAGTATTTCAGAAATAGAAAATTTAAAGCAAGGTGTTAAAGATAAATCTCTTCATCCTAAAAAGGTAAAAGAGCAATTAGCTTCGGAAATAGTAGATAGATTTCATGGGGAAGGTGCAGGGGAGAGTTCAAGAGCTGAGTTTGAAAAGATTTTTGCACAAAAAAAGATGCCAACTAATCTTAAAGAGTACAAACTTAAAGCTAATATTGGTATTATACAAGCATTAGTTGATTGTAATTTAGTGCCTTCTACATCTCAAGCAAGACGAGATATAAAAGCAGGTGCAGTAAGAATTGACCAAGAAAAAGTAATGGACGAAAAAATTTTACTTCAATCTGGTGAATTTATATTACAAAAAGGTAAAAAAAACTTTGTAAAAATCATTGTAAAATAAGGAATTATATATGAAAATAGGAAAATATGAGATAGAAAAACCGATTATTCAAGGTGGTATGGGAGTTGGTATTAGTTGGGATAAATTGGCAGGAAATGTATCTAAAGAGGGTGGATTAGGAGTATTGAGTTCTATTGGAACTGGTTATTATAAAAATAAAAAATATACTGATAAGCTTCTTCAAGGAAGACCTTTAGACTCTATAAATTTCTGTTCTCGTGATGCTATGATTGCAATGATTAAAGATGCAAGAGAGATATGTGGTGATGCACCTTTGGCTGTAAACGTACTTTATGCTACAAATGATTATGGTAGAGTAGTAAAAGATGCTTGTGATGGTGGGGCTGATATAATTATTACTGGTGCAGGATTACCTGTAAATATGCCATCATTTACTACTGATTATCCTGATGTTGCACTTATTCCAATTGTTAGTTCTGCTCGTGCTTTAAAACTTATTTGTCGTAAATGGAAAAGATATAACAAAGTTCCTGATGCTGTTATAGTAGAAGGTCCTCTTAGTGGTGGACATCAAGGTTTTGGTTATGATGATTGTGCCAAACCTGAAAATCAACTAGAAGTAATTGTTCCTCCTGTAATTGAAGAAGCAAAAAACTGGGGTAATATTCCTGTAATAGCAGCTGGTGGTATTTGGGATAAAGATGATATTGATAAATTTATGGATATGGGCTGTGCTGGAGTTCAGATGGCTACTAGATTTATTGGGACTTATGAATGTGATGCTCATGATAATCTAAAAGATATTTTACTTAATTGTAAAGAGGAAGATATTGAGCTTCTTAAATCTCCTGTTGGTTATCCTGCAAGAGGGATAAGAACTCAACTTTTAGATGATATTGATAACCATACTGAACCCAAAATTAAATGTATTAGCAATTGTATTTTTCCATGTAATCGTGGAGAAGAGGCAAAACAAGTAAGATTGTGTGTAGCTGATAGATTAGCAGATGCTTATGAGGGTAAAGTAGATACAGGACTATTTTTTACAGGGACTAATGGATATAAAATAGATAAACTAATAAGTGTAAAAGAACTAATGGATAAGTTAATCAATGGCGAAGATAAATAATATCAAAAGATATTTACTATTATTTTTATTCATTACAATTAGTTTTACATCTCTTTATTCAAGTGATAATTATTTAAAAAATGTAAAAATAACTAAGGGTGAACTTAAATTCACCTTTTTTTCTAAAATGGCAAAATCTGATATACATACCTTTACCTTAGATAATCCATACAGAAGAGTCTTTGACTTTAAAAATGTAAAACTTTTTAATAAAAACCTATTAAAAGATATATCTGCTAAAAATACATCTTTTAGAATTGCTCAATATAAAAGTAATATAATAAGATTAGTGATAGAATCCACTTCACCTTTTAAATGTAGTTATTATTCACCTATGTTATCTAGTAATATATATAATATAGTATTACCTTATGATATAAAATATAAAAAATCTTCAAAGAGTAATATATCAAAAATAGTTAAGATTGAAGAATATAAATATCCTATTATTCAAAAGCAAAAACCAATAGTAGAGGTAGAAAAAAAGATACAAAAAGAGACCACTAAAGATGTTTCAGCGTTGCCGTGGTATAAAAAATTATTAGAGGGAAATAGTGATAATAAAACAAACCATAAATTAAAAAAAAGATATAGAATTGTGGTAGATGCTGGTCATGGTGGGCATGATAGTGGTGCAACATCTGGTGGATATAAAGAGAAAGATATTGTATTGCAGATTGCCAAACGTGTAAAAAAAGATCTTTTAAGAAAAGGTTATATAGTTTATATGACCAGAGATACCGATCATTTTGTTAAGCTATCAAATAGAACTAAATTCTCTAATAAAAGAAAAGCAGATATTTTTGTATCAATCCATGCTAATGCTGTTGGTAAAAAAAGTAGGGCATCTATTGTAAATGGGATAGAAACATACTTTTTGTCAAAAGCAAGAACAGCAAGAGCAAAAAGAGTTGCAGCTAAAGAAAATCGTGCTGTATTAAACTCAAAAGATTATCATACTAGAAATGTGATATTAAATGATGTTCTAAATGGACCAAAAATTGTATTATCTAATAAACTTGCAATTGATGTGCAAAATAGTATGTTAGGATATACAAGAAGTATGTATAAAGATGTAAGAGATGGTGGAGTTAGGTCAGCTCCATTTTGGGTATTAGTTGGAGCTCAAACTCCGTCTATTTTGGTTGAAGTGGGTTATGTTACCCATTCAAAAGAGAGATCAAGGCTTCTTAAACCAGGTTATCAAACAATGATAGCCAAAGGAATTGTAAAGGGGATAGGAAAGTATCTAAAAAATAGAGAAAAAGAGTTAAATTAATCGATTTAATATCTTTTTTTAATATTTTAATAAAATCTA
>CAYWFW010000092.1:0-3671 GCA_964457735.1 uncultured Sulfurovum sp.
ATGGTGCAATTATAGGTCAAGATGTAACCATTGGAGCATTCTCAATTATTGGCAGTAATGTAATAATTGGTGATTGTACCACTATTGAAAGCCACACTTTAATTGATGGTAAAACTACTATTTGTGAACATAATCATATCTTTTCTCATGCTGTTTTAGGTACTGTTCCTCAAGATTTAAAATTTGATGGTGAACAAACTGAACTAATTATTGGTAATAATAACACAATTAGAGAGCATACTTTAATAAATACAGGAACAGCTGGTGGTGGTTTTAAAACTATTATAGGAAATAATAATCTAATTATGGGACATGTTCATATTGGGCATGATTGTCTGATTGGTAGTAATATTGTTATAGCTAATTCATCTGTCCTTGCAGGACATGTAGAGCTTGAAAGTAATTGTATAGTTGGTGGCGTAAGTGCTATTCATCAATTTTGTAAAATAGGCGAACTTGCTATGATAGGTGGTGGTTCTATTGTAGTTCAAGATATTCCTCCATTTTGCCTTTGTGAAGGTAATCGTGCAACACTAAGAGGTTTAAATATCAATGGTCTAAGAAGAAGGTTTAAAGAGAATAGAAGTGATATTGATGTTATTAGAAAAACATATAAAGAGATTTTTGAATCAGGATTTTCAACAATGGATGTCGCTTCTGATATTTTAAAAAATAGTGATAACATATATAAAAAACAATTGGCAACTTTTATAATTCAAACAAAAAGAGGGATTCCCTTTATAAGGAAAGAGAGATAATGGATAAATTAATTTGTGATTTTTGTGGGTGTACCGATACTTCTAATAATCCAGTAATTTCAGGAGATAATGCGACTATTTGTCAAAGTTGTGCAAAAGAAGCATTTCATATAATAAGTAGTCATAAAGATGAAGATGAAACTGATGGTAAATCAACTCAGATTCAAACTCAAAAGAAACAAGAAGATATGAAAATTCTTACACCAAAAGAGTTAAAAGCTATTTTAGATGATTATGTTATTGGTCAAGAAAAAGCTAAAAAAGTTTTAAGTGTTGCTGTTTATAATCATTATAAAAGAATTTTTAAAAGTGATGATAGTTCTGATGATACAGAACTTGCAAAATCAAATGTGATTTTAATAGGACCAACGGGGAGTGGGAAAACTTTATTGGCTCAAACTATTGCTAATTATTTAGATGTACCATTTGCTATTGCTGATGCTACAAGTTTAACAGAAGCAGGTTATGTTGGTGATGATGTTGAAAATATTGTAACTAGACTTATTCAAGCAGCTGATGGTGATGTTAAAAAAGCTGAAACAGGGATCATTTTTATAGATGAGATTGATAAAATTTCACGAATGTCTGAGAATAGAAGTATCACAAGAGATGTAAGTGGTGAAGGTGTTCAACAAGCTTTATTAAAAATTATTGAAGGTAGTGTTATAAATGTACCACCAAAAGGTGGAAGAAAACATCCTGGGAAAGAGGCAATTCAGCTTGATACTAAAAATGTACTATTTATTTGTGGTGGAGCATTTGATGGAATAAAAGATATAGTAGCCCGTAGAGATGGTGGAAATATTTTAGGATTTAATCAAACTAAAAAAACTAAAAAAGAGCAAGATGCTATTATGGATAAGGTTGAAGCATCTGATTTAGTAAAATATGGTTTAATTCCAGAGTTAATTGGTAGGCTTCATATGATTGCACATCTTGAAGAGATTGATGAAGAGGCTATGATGCATATTTTAACTGAGCCAAAAAATTCTTTAGTTAAGCAATATACAAAACTTTTTGATATGGATAATGTAAAACTAGAATTTGATAAGCCATCATTAAAAGAGATAGCCAGTGCTGCCATTAAGAGAAAAACAGGGGCTAGAGGATTGCGGTCAATATTAGAAGATATTATGCTTGATATTATGTATGAATTACCAGAATATAAAAACAAAACAATTACTATTACAAAAAATGTAGTTAATAAAACGAAAAAGCCTCAAGTAGCGTAAAGTAGATAAAGGAATAATATGTTTTTAGATAGAATTATTGGTTGGTTTTCAAATGATATGGCCATAGATTTAGGTACAGCCAATACTCTAGTATCATTAAAAGGTAAAGGTATTATTATCAATGAACCATCTGTTGTTGCAGTTCAGCATGACAAATATGGAAAAGACAAAATTCTAGCAGTTGGAAAAGAAGCAAAGTTGATGATAGGTAAAACGCCGATGAATATCCAAGCAGTTCGTCCTATGAAAGATGGTGTTATAGCTGATTTTGAGATGACTGAGCGGATGATAAGATATTTTATAGAAAAAGCACATAATAGAAAATCTTTTTTGAGACCTCGAATTATTATATGTATTCCTCAGGGTATTACACAAGTTGAAAGAAAAGCGGTAAAAGAATCTGCGATTAGTGCAGGTGCTAGAGAAGTTTATCTTGTAGATGAGCCAATGGCGGCAGCAATTGGAGCTGGAATACCAGTTAGTAGTCCTACAGGTTATGTTGTAGTTGATATTGGCGGTGGTACAACTGAGATTGGGGTAACTTCATTGGGTGGATTAGTGATTAGTAAATCAATTAAAATTGCTGGTGATAAATTTGATAAATCAATTATAGATTATGTAAGACAAAATTTTAATCTTTTTATAGGTGAGAGAACTGCTGAAACTATTAAAATAGAAATTGGAACTGCAATTAAATTAAATAAAACTCTTAAAATGACGGTCAAAGGTAGGGATAGTAGTGGATTTCTTTCAACTATTGAACTTGATAGCGAGGGTGTAAGAACATCATTAAAAGAACCATTAAAAGAGATGGCTTTAGCAGTAAGACAAGTATTAGAAGAGATGCCACCTGATTTAGCGGGGGATGTTGTTGATAACGGAATTACTTTAACTGGTGGCGGAGCTTTAATTAGATGTTTGGATAAATATATTGCTGATGAAGTTAGACTTCCCGTAAAAGTAGCCGATGAGCCACTTCTTGCAGTTGCCTATGGCACAAGTAAAGTTTTAGATGAGGAGAAGCTTTTAAGATTAATTTCTAATGAATAAAAGATTTTTTTTTCTTTTTATTATTATAATATTGATATTATTATCTTATATGTTTCGCATTGATAGATCTATTTCCAATAAACTTTTCATAATAAATACAAATATCAAAGAGGTATATTTGGCTAATTTTATTGATGTTCGTAATTTTATTTCAAAATATTTTCATCAAACAGAACAAATCATACAATTTAAGAAAGATGCATTAGAAAATGAAAAATATAAACTTTTATATTTAACAAAATGTAGGTTAAAATCTGATCTCAATAGTTCTCTTTTAAAGGCTAGTGTAATATCCTATATCAATTTTAATGATTTTTCTGAAGTGATATTTTCTTCCAAATTAGATATTAAAAATATATCAGCATTAATCACAGATGATGGTTATAGTGCTGGAATAATAAAAAAAGAGAATCAAAATATTGGATATTTAAATCATCATCCAAAGTCAAATTATGCTGTTTTTATTGGTAAAAATCAAGTTCCAGGGATTACTCATGGTAAAAAAGATGAAGAATATATAACGATTAAGTATGTTCCATTATGGCAAGAGATAAGTATAGGGGATGAAGTTATTACAAGTGGTATGGATAATATTTTTCCAAAAGGGATTCAAGTTGGAGATGTTGTAAGT
>CAYWFW010000093.1:0-23723 GCA_964457735.1 uncultured Sulfurovum sp.
CTTTTTAATCACATCATTTGGATAGAAATATAATCCAACAACTGCATAATTTGATTTTGGATTTTTTGGTTTCTCTTCAATGCTAATTACATCACCACTATTATTAAACTCTGCTACACCATATCTTTCAGGGTCTTTTACATAGTAGCCAAATACTGTAGCTTTATCCTCTTTTACTTGATTTGAAGCAGTTAATAAAATATCAGTAAGACCATGACCATAAAATATATTATCCCCTAAAATCAAAGCAACATCATCATCACCTATAAACTCTTCACCCAAAATAAAAGCTTGTGCTAATCCATCAGGGGAGGGTTGAACTTTGTAGCTAAACTTCATTCCAATATCATCTCCATCTCCTAATAATTTTTTAAATTGTGGTAAATCATCTGGAGTTGATATAATCAAAATCTCTTTTATTCCTGCTAACATTAATATAGAAAGTGGATAGTAAATCATCGGTTTATCATAGATTGGAGCTAACTGCTTACTAATCCCCTTTGTAATAGGATAGAGGCGTGTACCACTTCCTCCTGCTAATATTATACCTTTCATCACTACTCCTTTATTTATATGATATAATAACCAAATTTTATTTAATAACTCTAACCCTTTTATTGTATAATTCTTTTAATCTAATTATTATAAAGGAAAAAAATGAGATATTATTTTAAATATCTATTTATAATTATCATATGCTCTGCTCAAATTTTTGCAAATAACAATATAGAAGAGTCTATTGTAAAAATATATACTGTTTCTAAAATACCAAATTATGCTACGCCATGGAATAGTAGTATTAGACGATCTAGTGGTTCAGGAGCAATTATTGATGGCAATAGAATCTTAACAAATGCACATGTTGTGGCAAATCAGACTTTTATTGAAGTTAAAAGACATGGAGATACAAAAAGATATGAAGCAAAAGTTGAATTTATATCTCATCAAGTTGATTTAGCAATTTTAACATTAAAAGAAGATATTTTTTTTAAAGATACTAAAAGTCTTAGTTTTGGTTCTTTGCCAACGATTCAACAAGAGGTTACTGTTTATGGCTTTCCAATGGGTGGCAATACTCTAAGTGTTAGCACAGGGATAGTATCACGAATAGAACATAATCAATATGTTCATAGTAGAGAGATTTTTTTATCAATTCAGATAGATGCAGCCGTTAATCCTGGTAGTAGTGGAGGACCTGCTTTGAGTGATGGAAAAATTGTTGGAGTTGTGATGCAACAGTTATCAAATTCGCAAAATATAGGTTATCTTGTCCCTATTGAGATAGTTAAGCATTTTTTAGAAGATATTAAAGATAAAAAATATGATGGTTTTCCACATATTGGAATCACAACACAGATGATGGAAAATGAAACTCTTAGAGATGTTTATAATATGGATAAAAATTCTACAGGTGTTTTATTAGTTGATATTTCAGAAAAATCTCCTGCTTTTAATAAACTTCAAAAAGGTGATGTAATTTTATCAATAGATAATCAAAAGATAGAGAATGATGGAACTTTAGAATTTAGACATCATCAGTTTACATCATATAAGTATCTAGTGGATAAAAAACAAGTTGGTGAAGATATTACAATGAAAATTTTGCGAAATACTAAAATTATGGATATTAATATCACTTTAAACAATATAGCAGATGATAATCTTTTGGTAAATACTGTGGCTTTTGATGTTATGCCAAAATATTTTATATATGGTGGATATGTATTTACCCCTTTGAGCAGAAATCTTTTAATGTCATCTCGTTCAACGCTTCTTCCTCTTAGAAAATCAGCAGGTGAATGGGCAAAAGATAATAAAGAGGAGGTGGTTATTTTACTTAAAGTTTTAGCTTCAAAAATTAGTAGAGGAGACCATAACTTTTCTTTATGGATAATAGATAAGGTAAATAATCAAAAATTTAAAAATTTTAAAGAGTTTTGGCAAATTATTAAAAATTTTAATGGAAAGTATATAATTATAGAAAATGATGATGGAACAAAAATAGCAATTGATAGAAAAAAAGCTTTGGATATTAAACAAGATATTCTAAAAAAGTATAGTATAAAAAATAGTGAAAGACTTTAATCTCTTTTTTTAATAATTTAATTAGAATATTGTGATAGAATAACACTATTGTTATAAAATAATATATTTAGGGTTACTATTTGGTTAAAGTTGCAATATTTGGTGGGAGTTTTGATCCTCCTCACTTTGGACATCAAAATATCATCAAGAGTGCATTAGAGACACTTGATATAGATAAATTAATTGTAGTTCCTGCATATTTAAATCCATTTAAAACATCCTCTTTTGCCTTGTCTAGTCAAAGATTATTATGGTGTAAAAGGGTATTTAAATATGATAATAGAGTATTAGTAAGCGATTTTGAAGTGATAAATAAAAACTCATATAGTAGTAATACAATCAAACACTTTAAAGATATTTATGATGTTAAATATCTAATAATTGGAGCAGATAATCTATTGTCATTACAAAAATGGTATGAATTTGACTGGATTAATCAAAATATAATTTGGGCAATAGCATCAAGAGATGGAATTAATGTAGATAAGAATCTACTTAAAAACTGGGTGAAAATAGATGTAGAGGCTGATATAAGCTCTACTCTTATCAGAGAACAAAAAATTTTTAATGGCGTTGATAAACGGATTAAGGATGATATAAAAAGGATATATAGTTGATAGAAAATGTAAATGAAAAGATAGAGTTGATAAAAAAAGTGCTTGATGATAAAAAAGCAAAAGATATTGAATTGTTTGATTTAAAAGATGTAGATTACATAGCAGATTATGTGATATTAGCAACATCTCTTACAGGAAAACATACAGAGGCGTTATATAATTATCTAAAGATTGAGTTAAGAGACCATGGTGAAAAGTTTTTGGCTACAGATGAAACAGAAGATTGGGTAGTTGCTGATTTAGGTGATGTGTTGATTCATATAATGACTTCAGAATATAGAGAAAAATACAATTTAGAGGTTTTTTTAGGCGAACTAAAAGAGAATAGAAATTTATAAGTGTGGTGTTTGGCATTGCCAAACCTACCATAATAATACAATTATTATAAAACAGTATCAAATTATAAGGAATATTACAGTAAAATGAAAGAGAATATAAATTTATCAGAATTTGCAATGAAGAGATTTGGACAAAATTTCTTAAAAAGTGATTATTATAAACGAAAAATCATCCAATCGATGCCCAATAATGACCTAAAAGTCGTAGAAATTGGACCTGGTTTAGGTGATTTAACAAAAGAACTCTTAAAAGAGAAAAATGTTATAGCTTATGAGGTTGATAAGCGATTATGTGAGCATCTTAATCTTGAGTTTAACGAGTCTATCCGTCAAGGACAACTTGAACTTAGATGTGGTGATGTGCTGGAGCATTGGGAAGATGAAAAACTATTAGATGAAGATTATAATCTAATAGCAAACTTACCATATTATATCGCGACAACAATTATTCTCAAAGCATTAAAAGATGATAGGTGTAAATCTATCTTGGTAATGGTTCAAAAAGAGGTGGCATTAAAATTTTCTGCCATCTCAAAAGATAGGAATTTTTCGTCATTGTCTGTATTAACTCAAAGAGTGGGAGAGGCTACTTTATGTTTTGATGTAGAACCTGAAGCATTTATTCCTGTACCAAAAGTAACCTCATCTGTGCTTTTAATTAGAAAAAATAGAAGTGAAAGTGATAAAAAGTTTGAAGATTTTTTGAAAATTGCATTTAAGCAACCACGAAAAAAGTTATCAAAGAATTTAGCACAAAGTTTTTCTAAAGATAAAATTAATGATATATTTAATCTTATAGATATAGATTATAATATTCGACCTCACGAAGCTACAACAGAAATTTATTATCACTTATATAAGCAATTAGTTTAAATAAACTTCTTAAGAGATTTGGAAGTGGTTCTTTAGCTCCACAATTTAACAAGGCTAAAGCCATCGTTTCCGATAAGTTTTGAAGAAATTATATAAAAGGTTGCTAACAAAAAATAAAAACAGGATTAAGACAATATGGAAAACAATAAAGAGAATAATGTAAATAGCACAAATCAGAATCCTCAAAATGCTGATACAAAACCAAAGAGAAAACCTTATTTTAAAAATAATAATAACCCAAATAAAAAACCAAATCCCAATCAACAACATAAAAAATCAAATCCTAATCAAAAGAGTAGAGGCAAAAAATCAAATGTATATAACCTTTCTCAAGAGATGAAACTTGCTATTATTGCTGGTAAAAAGTCTCAAGATGCAAGAATGAGTCCATGGAGAAAGATTGATGTAAGAAATAATGCAAAAATTAGATTTACTCCTCTTGGTGGACTTGGTGAAATTGGTGGGAATATGGCAGTTCTTGAAACAGAAGATACTGCAATTATTATTGATGTTGGTATGAGCTTTCCTGATGAAACAATGCATGGAGTAGATATTTTAGTTCCAGATTTTTCTTATTTGGCAACAATAAAAAATAAAATTAAAGCGATTGTGATTACTCATGCCCACGAAGATCATATTGGTGCAATGCCTTATCTATTTAAAAAGATGAAGTTTCCAATTTATGGTACACCAATAGCTTTAGCTATGATAGAGAATAAATTTAATGAGCATGGTCTAAAAGATGATAGTAAATATTTTAACTTTGTAATTAAAAGAGAAATTTATGATATTGGGTCATTTAAAGTTGAGTGGATGCACGCAACTCACTCTATTATTGATGCTTGTTCATTAGCAGTTCAAACTCCAGCAGGAACAATTATCCATACTGCTGATTTTAAAGTAGACCATACTCCAATTGATGGATATACTATGGATTTAAATAGATTTGCTCACTATGGAGACCAAGGGGTTTTATGTCTTTTCTCTGATAGCACAAATTCACACAATACAGGATTTACAAAAAGTGAAGCTGTTGTGGGTAGAACATTTGATGAACTATTTATGCTCTCTAAAGGTAGAATTTTAATGTCTACTTTCTCATCTAATATTCACCGTATCCTTCAAGCTATGGATAGAGGTGTAAAAGCTGGGCGAAAGATATGTGTAATTGGTCGTTCAATGGAGAGAAATATTGAAATATCAAGAAAACTAGGTTATGTTGATATTGCAGATAAACATTTTGTTGAAGCTCATGAGATTAATAGATATAAAGATAATGAGATACTTGTAATTACAACAGGTTCACAGGGCGAAACTATGGCGGCATTATCACGGATGGCAAAAGATGAACATAGACATATAAAGCTTAAACCAAATGATACAGTAATTATCTCTGCTAGTGCAATTCCTGGAAATGAAGGTTCTGTCTCAAGACTTATGAATTTACTAATGAAAGCAGGAGTTACAGTTAGATATAAAGAATTTTCAGATATTCACGTATCAGGTCATGCTGGGCAAGAGGAACAAAAGTTAATCCTTAGATTGATTCAACCAAAATTCTTTTTACCAGTTCATGGAGAATATAATCA
The DNA here is from genome assembly GCA_964457735.1 of uncultured Sulfurovum sp. Classification (GTDB taxonomy): domain Bacteria; phylum Campylobacterota; class Campylobacteria; order Campylobacterales; family Sulfurovaceae; genus FS08-3. The sequence goes on from CAYWFW010000093.1 coordinate 5,503, forward strand.
TATTGCAAAACATGCCAAAACAGGTGTGAGTTGTGGAGTCCCTGAACGAAATATTTTGTTAATGAGTGATGGAGACCAAGTTGAAATTACAGCTAAATATCTTAAAAAAGTAAAATCTATTAAAACAGGTAAAACATATATAGATAATCAAAATAATATGACTATTGAAAATGATGTTGTATTGAGTCGTCAAAAACTTGCAAGTGATGGAATTATAAATATTGTAGCTCAAATATCTCAATCAGATCAAAAACTTGTGGGTAAACCTGTTGTAACAAGTTATGGATTAGTTTCAGATAAAGAATCAAAAAGATTTGCAAAAGAGATAGAAAATATACTAGATACTATCTTAAATAATACCAAAGAGGAAACTTTAAAAAATCATTCTGCTGTAGAGAATGATATTAGAGTAGCTGTTAAAAAATATGTTGTAAGAACTAAAAAGAGATATCCTCTAATTATTCCAACAATATTTATAGTGTAGGTTATTATGAGACTAAATAAATATATATCACATAACACAAAATATTCAAGAAGAGATGCAGATAAGCTTATTGAAGAGGGACGAATTACAATTAACCGTGAAGTTATAAAAGATTATGGTTTTGATATACAAGAGGGAGATTATGTATATATTGATAAGCTTCCAATTAAAAGAAGAACTGAACTTACAATGATTGTGTATAATAAGCCAAAAGGTGTATTAGTAACAAAAAAAGATGATAGAGGACGAGCTACAATATATCATAAAATGAATGGTAAATTTAGACATTTTATCCCTATCGGTCGTCTTGATTATACCTCTGAAGGGCTTTTGCTATTAACTGATTCGCCAAATGTTGCAACAGCATTAATGAATAGTAACTTACCTAGAACTTATAATTTAAAGCTTGATAAACCGATTACAACTGAGATGGTTGAAGCGATGAAAGATGGTTTGAGTATTGATGATGCGTCAAAAGGGGCTCATCAATATAGCAAAATTAAATCTATGGATTTTTCACCATTTGATGCTTTTGAGATTCGTTCACAAGGTGAACATTTTTCAAAAATTAGAGTTACTATTAGTGAAGGTAAAAATAGAGAATTAAGAAGATTTTTTGGATATTTTGATGCTAATGTACTAGATTTAAAAAGAGTAGGTTTTGGATATATTGAGTTAAATAATCTTCCTACAAATAAAACTAGATACTTTACAAGACGGGAATATGATGATTTATATAAATTTCTAAAACAAAAAGATAAAGATGAAATTATAAACTCAAAGAATGAAGCAAATCATAAGAATCAATTAAAACAAAATAAAAAGATAAAACAGCAACAAAAAAAAGGACAAAAAATATTTAAAAAATAAAACATAAAGGAATTAGTATGAAAAAGTTTAACTTAATTAGTTTATCTGCCATTTTATCAATTATATTACTTGGTTGTGGTAGTACCAGTAGTAGTGTAGTAGATGATATTTTAATAACACAAGAAGATGTGCTGCCTCCTGTAGTCTTTGATTCTGAATTTATAACAAAGGATAATAATGTATCATATAATATTGAGAATAAGATTAATATAGATTATAAAATTCCATCAATATCTAATGCAGATAGAGATAGATTTTTAAATGAGATAAATAATGCAAGAGCTGTTGCTCGTGATTGTGGTAGTGCTGGACATTTCCCTGCCGTATCTAAATTAACTTGGAATACACAATTATATGAAGCATGTTATGAACATAATTATGATATGCAAAATGCTAATATATTTTCTCATAATGGTTCTGCAACGCAATATGATATAACAGGTGTTTTAATAGAACAAGCAAGTACTCCCTACAATAGAGTTGTAAATACAAACTATTTTAATGATGCTAATTATTATGGAATAGTTGAAAATATAGCTATGGGACCACATGATATTAAAGAGGTTGTTAATTATTGGTTAGAGGATGACCTGCATTGTTCAAATATAATGAGAGAAGAGTTTACAGAGATGGGTATATCAAAAGTTCTATCTAGTAAAGGATATTACCATTGGACAAATATATTAGGTTATAAATAAAGTTGTTATTATATATACATATTCCATATTGTGACTCTAAGTGTTATTATTGTAGCTTTAACTCTTATGTTAATAAATTTGATACAAGAGAGAGCTATATGGATGCTCTTTTTTGTCAAATTAAATCAGAATTAAAAAAGTTTAATGCCACTTTTAAAAGTATAGAATCAATTTTTATTGGAGGTGGAACGCCCTCTACTATAGACCCTAGACTATATACTAAAATATTTAACTATTTGCAACCTTATATGATAGATAATTGTGAAATTACCACAGAAGCTAATCCAAATTCTGCAACCAAAAATTGGTTAGAGGGGATGAAAAATCTTGGAGTTAATCGTATAAGTTTTGGTGTTCAAAGTTTTAATAATCAAAAATTAAAATCACTCAATCGTAATCATAATAAAGATGATGCAATTAATGCAATTAATGTGGCAAAAGAGATAGGATTTAAAAATATTTCGCTAGATTTAATCTATAATTTTAAAAATGATACAAAAGAGTTAATTCTAAGTGATATAAATCAAGCTTTTAAACTTGAGATAAATCATATCTCTGCATATGAACTTACAATAGAAGATGGTACAAAATTTTCATCAACTCCAGAGGTAAGAAAAGATGATTTTGATATAGCACAATTAATATCAAATGAGATACAAAAACGGGGTTTCCCTCAATATGAAATATCTAATTATGGTTTATATCAATCTGTTCATAATCAAGGATATTGGCTTTTAAAAGATTATATAGGAGCAGGAGCAGGAGCAGTCGGATTTCAAAAAAATAAAAGATTTTACCCCCATGTAGATATTGATTTATATATAAAAGAACCTCTATTTAGACGAATTGAAGAGATTAGTCAAGATGATATATTATTTGAAAAACTTTTTTTAGGATTTAGAAGTAAAGTTGGAGTAGATAGGGATATTTTAAATCTAAATATGCAAAGACAAGCTGACTTTCTTTGCTTGAATAATAAACTTTATCTTAAGAATAATAGATACTATAATTCAAACTACTTTTTAGCTGATGAGATTGTTTTGTATATTACACAATAGTTTATCATATTGAGTATTCTTGAATCTCACATCTTCTTAAAGTAGAAGATGATTTGAGCTTTTATCTTTTATCCTCTAAATAAGATGCAATTAATATCCAAACAATAGCAATATCAATCATTACATCAGCATAATTAAAAATAGCAAAATTAAATCCACAATGCCACGCTACATAATCAACCACACCTTCATGATAAAATCTATCAACAATATTACCTATCGCTCCACCAACTAATAATCCTAAAGCAAAAGGGAATTTTTTGATATGTCCTTCATAAAATATAAATCCAATCACAAATGTAACCAAAGTTATCTGCAACCATTTTACATATTGACCCAATGATGCAAACATAGAAAATGCCACACCTTTATTATAATGTAGTTCAAGTGAAATACAATCACCATCCAAAAAATATCCATCTACAAAAAGTGATTTAATATTTTGGTCAATAATAAAAGTACCAATTATTACAAGCATAAATATAGTAATATATCTCATCATATCAAAACCTTTTTAAAGAATTTAACTGTTTTTCCCATCATAATATCAACAACCTTCTTATCTTTACCTTCAAGCAGAAGTCGGATTTTATTTTCTGTTCCTGAATATCTAAAAAGCTCTCTTAAACCTTTTGAGTGAATCTCTTTTATAAGCTCATTATAACCATCTATGTTTGTAAAATCTTTTTTATCATTAATAAATAAATTTACCAATTTTTGAGGATATGAATCATAAGGATTAAATGCTTTACTTGCTTTTTGTTTTGAAGTGATTAAATATGCTAAGGCTTGTAATGCACTACTAATTCCATCTCCCGTTTTTGCATAATCACTAAATATTATATGACCACTTTGTTCACCACCAAAGTTTGTCCCTTTTTTGTGCATAAGTTCAACAACATTTTTATCTCCAACAGCACTTCTATAAAGTTTTATCTCATTTTTTTCAAGATAATCCTCAAGTCCTTGATTACTCATTACTGTTGCCACCATACAATTAGCTTTTAAAGTTTTTTGATTTTTCATATGAATAGCAAGAACAGCCATCAATTTATCTCCATCAACCACATCACCTTTCTCATCTACAACAACCAATCTATCAGCATCACCATCAAGAGCAATACCAATATCTGCACGATACTCAACCACAGCTTTTGCCATAGTTTTTGGATACATAGCTCCATAACCATCATTAATATTAAATCCATCAGGAGAGTCACCTAGAATTATCAAATCAGCACCAAGTTCAGATAATATCGCAGGAGCAACTTTATATCCAGCACCATTTGCACAATCTATAACTACTCTTAATTTTTGTAAAGATAAATTTTCTGGAAATGAGTTTTTAATATGGACAATATATCTACCTATTACATCATCTATCCGTTTTGATTTTCCAATATATTTGTCTATAACTTGAGATTCTTCAATAAGTTCAAGGTTATTATATATTTTTTCAATAGCTTCCTCTTTTGTTCTATCAAGTTTATTTCCATCACCATCAAAAAATTTAACGCCATTATCATAAAATGGATTATGACTAGCAGAGATCATTATTCCAGCATCACAACGCATATTATGTGTTAAAAATGCAATAGCTGGAGTTGGCATAGGACCAATCTGTATCACATCAAAACCAACAGCAGTTAAACCTGATACAATAGCATTTTCTATCATATATCCACTTCTTCTAGTATCTTTTCCTACAAGAATTTTATTTGTATTTTTAAATTGTCTAAAATATATACCTGTTGCCATCGCTAATCTCATAGAGTTTAAGGCAGTAACTTTTACACCAGCTTTACCTCTTACTCCATCTGTTCCAAAAAGATTCATTTATCCTCCAAATTATTGGTTTTTAGAATTTTACCAAATTAAATCAAATTATATATTAAATATGAATGTTTATTATTAGGATAGATGAAGATAAAGAGAAATCTATCTTAAATCATTCTAAGACCATCTAAACCAGTTTATTACCTTTTTAAATATCCCTATTTTATCTTTTTTACTAATATGTAATCTCTTAGGTTTATTAAGAATCTCCTCTTGTTTTAGCATATTTTCAAGATAATACTTTGATTTTCTTATTTTTGAAGCTCTAAAATTATTCAGCATCTAGCACCTTTTCAATCTCTTTCATCGCTTCATTATTTTTTAGTTTAAACTTAATCTCAATTCGTCTTGAAGCCTCTTTATCCTCTTTACCATTAACCTTAATTGTATCCATATAAGAGCGTCCACTAGCTGTTATCAACGCTTTAATTTTATATTTTTTAACTATATCTAGGGTTAAAATATGGTTCATAACTGCTAATGCTCTATTTTGAGATAGTTTAAGATTTGACATATAGCTTCCTACGCTATCGGTATGACCCTCTATAATAATCTGGTCAATATGTGGTTGAATAGCAGGATTAGATAAAAGAGCTGTTATATAATCTTCAAACGATTTTTCAAGGGCATCTTTTGCCACATCTTTAAGCTCATCACTTCCACTACTAAAAAGAATATTAGAAGATAATCTAAGTGAACCATTAGTTGAATCAAGAGAGATTTTATCTCCTAGTTCTCTTTTTAGAGCAGTTATAACCTTGAGTCTAATTCCTGTTAAACCTTTGATTTTGGCTCTTTGTTTTTGCAAGTTTTCTACAATTTGATTATATTTTGTATCTTTTTCATCAAGGGCATTAAGTAGTTCAAGCAATTTATTATCTTTTAGTGTTACACTATTATTCATATCTGCTATCTTATTTGATAAAACTATCACTTTATTTTCATAATCTTGAAGCTTTTTAGTTTGTTTTTTGAGAGTTGTATTGGTGTCTGTTAATATATTTTGTATTAATACTATTTTTTTATCTAATCTATCTTTTTGAGTATTACTCGCAAGTAGCATTCTATTTAGCTTTTGTATCTCACCCTCTTGAAATAAAATTAGTTTCTTATCTTGATTTAATTCATCTGTTTTTGATGATAAGTCACTACTTAGATTTGATAGTTTTTGCTCTTTTATCTTAAGATTTAGCTCCACTTTTTGCAATTTATTCTCTTTTTCTTGAAGATGAGATTTTAAGATAATCGATTTTGATACAATAGCTCCAATTAATAAAATAAATACAAAAAGTAATCCTGCCATTAAATCAGCATAAGATATCCAAAAGTTACTCTCCTGCTTTTCATCTTTTTTAATAAACATAATCTATATCACTTTATTTTTATCATCATTATCTATCAAATTTTTAATCTCTCTTTGTCTATTTTGCAATTTTATACTCTCTTGTATCTCTCTATTTTGTTTACTAATAATAACTGCAAAATCGGCAAGTTTTCCAACTATTTCTCCAATTTCACTATCAATTTTTACAAATGTTTTATCTAGTGAATTATCAAATTTATTAATAGTTATCTCTAAGTTTTTCGCATTATTATTAAATGCTTCAATATTACTAGATATTGTCTCAACTGCATTAATACTCTCTTGTCTTGTATGTATAACTTCAATTGTATTTTTAAGATTTCTTGATGCGTTATCCATATCTTCTGTAAGAGTTGTAAAAATTTTGCTTGTATTATCAACTACTATTTTAAAGTTTTTCATATATTGTTCATTTAAATCTTTTACAAATTCCATACTAAATGTCTCTTTTAGTGTCTTGATTATCTCTTGGTCTTTAAGTTGAGTTTGCATATGTTGATGTTTGATAAGCTCACTTTTTTGCCATATATGATGTTTATATACCTTTTCTAAGTTATTAATATGATTATCCACTTTTGAGAGTCCACGTTTTTCAAAATATGTCCACCAAATGGATAAAAATATGCCATAAATAGATGCATAAAAAGCCGTTCCCACACCTGCAAGGAGAATTGTTATCTCTTTATCTAAAGCATTTATATCACTAACTGTAAAATTTGGCATAGATAAAGCAATAGCAATAAATGTACCTAAAATCCCAAGCATAGGAAAGATGCTTGAAGCGATATTAGCAAAGTTATCATTTCTTATATTTTTATAATACTCATCTATATATACGCGAATATTAAGTGTTGATTTTGTTTTATCCATAATGCTAAGAGCATTCTCCTCTAGTGCTTCTTTTAATGAATTTTCCATCTCCTCATAGCTACCTGTCATCTTACAAACTGCAAAATTAGCATTGTGTTGAATAAACAAAAAGAATATAAAAAATATAAATCCTATAACTATAACGGTATGAATCTCAACGCTAAAAGATATAATATTTAAATAACCTAGTATTATAAAAATAAAAACTAAAAGTGGGATAGATAATATAACAAAGAAGTGAGGTGTACAATTTATTTTGTTTTTAGGTTCAATTAAGTTCACGATTTCTCCTGATAATATGATTTAAAACTATTATATCATAAAAAATCAATCAATCGTTATTCTAATCTGATATAATTATTTTAAAAACTTATTTATGGGAGTAGTTATAATGAAAATTGTAATATTAGATGCAAAAACTCTAGGTGATGATTTGGATTTAACATCTATTAAAGATATTGGTAATCTTGTAATATACCAAACAACAACAGAAGAGGAAACATTACAACGAGTAAAAGAGGCTGATATTGTGATTACAAATAAAGTAGTTCTCTCAGCAGAAATTTTGCAACAGTGTGATAGATTAAAATTAATATGTATCTCTGCTACAGGGATGAATAATGTGGATATTGAGTATGCAAATTTAAAAAATATAGATGTTAAAAATGTGGCAGGATATTCAACTAGAAGTGTGGTTCAACATACTTTTGCAATGCTATTTTTTCTTTTAGAAAAGATGTCATATTATAATAAAGTGGTTAAAGATGGTAGTTGGAGCGATTCTAAATTATTTACAGATGTGTCAAAACCTTTTTTTGAAGTTTCGGGGAAGAAGTGGGGAATTATTGGATTTGGTAGAATTGGTCAAGAGGTAGCAGGGATTGCCACAAGTTTTGGTGCAGAGGTATCATATTATTCAACAAGTGGTAACAATCTTAGATCTGCATATCCTCATCAAGCACTAGATACTATTCTTAGTACTTGTGATATTATATCTATCCATGCACCATTGAATGATAAAACAAAATATCTTCTAAATGAGTGTAATTTAGGATATATCAAAGATAAGGCTATTTTGTTAAATCTTGGAAGAGGTGGGATTATCAACGAAACTGATTTGGCTTTTGAGATGAATAGAAGAGAGATATACGCAGGACTTGATGTTTTAGAGAATGAACCGATAGAAAGGTTTAACCCATTAAATAGCATTAAAAATTCTGATAGACTTTTAATCACTCCACATATTGCATGGACAAGTATTGAGGCAAGAAAAGAACTTATTAAGGGTGTAGAAAATAATATAAGAAAATTTTTAGAAATAAATCAAAAACCAGAAGATTCATCTAATTTAGGACTTTATTAATATGATAGATATATTTCAAAAAGGTGATTATCAAATAGTACCAAATTCATTTAAGATGAAAGGAATTATTGCATTAGAAGAACTAACAAAATTTCAACAAGAGTTTGATAGTTATGATACAGATACCACTATTAATGAGATTAGAGATTCTATTGTAGCAAACTATTTGGATTATGATTTATTAAATAGAAATAAACATGGCTTTGATGCTAAAAATAGTCAAAGTGGCACTTTTTTAGAGGTAAAGCAGTGTTCTATTTTCTCTAATAGATTAGGTGGGACTTGGAATGATACTAATGAAGAGAAAGCAAAAGCATTTAGTGATGATAGACTTTTTACTGCTATTGGAGTGTGGAGAGGTGCATCTGATTTAGAATTTATGGTATATGGACAACATAAATCTTTGGGTGAATATTTGCTTCAAAGAGTAAAGGCAGTAGCAAATACAAGCACTCGTTCTACTCAAAATATTACAATAGAAAAAATGATAAAAGAGTATAATTTTAAAGTTATAGTTTCACCTGATAAAAGTAAAGAGAATATTTATAAATTATTAATAAATTATAAAAAAAGTATATCTAACTATCTTAAATTAGAAGATATATTATCAGTTAGTGAAGTTTAATATGCAACTTTATAATAAAAACTCATATCCACTAAAAGAGGTAGAAGATAACTCAATAGATGCACTAATTACAGACCCACCTTATGGGATTTCATATCAAAATAACTATTGGGACAAAGATTTACCATCAAAGGAGATTTGGGAAAATAGCTTTAGGACTCTTAAATATGGTGGTTTTGGTTTAGTGTTTAGTTCTGTTAGATTAATGCACAGATTAATGGTGGATTTGGAAGATAGTGGATTTATTATCAAAGATGTTCTATTTTGGTCATATCTAAATGGAATGCCAAAGAGTCGGAATGTTGGGCTTTCTATTGATAAAGAGTTAGGGGTAGATAGTCAAAAGATAGGTGAATATAAATATGTTCAGGGTTATAAAGAGAAACAAGATTATAAAGCAACCAAAAAAGATAAATTATCTCCATCTTCAGCTCTTGGAAAAAAATATGATGGAGCAGGATTAGGGATTAAACCAGCCTATGAGCCAATTATATTAATTCAAAAACCATTAGAAAAGGGATTAAATGTATCTCAAAATATTATTAAATATGGTACTGGTGCTTTAAATTTTGAAGATAGTAGAATACCTTATCAAGATGGAGAGGGCAAAGTTGGACATAATCCACATCCAAAAGGTAGAGTCCCATCTAATATAATACGAACAGAGACTCAAAATGATGGATATGATAAATTTTTTGTAGTACCTAAAGTAAGAGGTAAAAAAGATGATTTTAATTTTCATCCAACTCTTAAACCAGTGGAATTAATGCATCATTTAATTAAATTAGTTACATTTAAAGAGCAGATAATACTAGACCCTTTTATGGGTAGTGGAAGTACAGGAGTTGGAGCGTTGGAGCTTAAACGAGATTTTATTGGATATGAGTTAGATAAAGAGTATTTTGAAATATCTCAAAAAAGATTGGATAATAAACAAAAAGATTTAGCATATTCTTTATTTTAAAAATCTAATATACAAAATTAAGGTAAAAAATGATAGATATATTAATAATTGGTTCAGGTGGAGCAGGGCTTACAACTGCACTAGAAGCATCTAAAAATGGTGCAAAAGTATTGGTGGTAGGAAAATCATATCCCACAAATTCGCAAACAAGTATGGCTCAAGGTGGGATAAATTCTGCTCTTGGAAATATGGATGATGATAGTGTAGCTTCTCATATTGAAGATACTTTAAAGTCAGCAAAAGGTTTGGCAGATGAGGTGATGATAAAAAAAATGTGTGAAGATGCTCCTGCTTCAATAAAATGGTTAGAGTCAATTGGTGTTGGATTTTCAAGAGATAAAAATTGTAATATAGCTCAAAGAAAGCTAGGGGGAGCAACTCATAAAAGAGCTTGTTATTCTCAAGATTACACAGGATTAAAGATACTTCATACTTTATATGATAATGCTTTAAAAGAAAATATAGAGTTTTTGAATGAACACTATCTTTTAAATTTTATAACTGATAATTCAAACTCAAAGCCAAAAGTTGTGGGTGCGACACTATTTGACATAACAAACGGTGAGGTTATAGAGATTAAAGCCTCTTGTGTTGTGGTTGCAACTGGTGGATATAGCTCAATCTATCATGGATTTACAACAAACTCTTTTGAAAGCTTAGGAGATGGAATTTCGGCTACTATAAGAGCAGGTGGGGATGTGAGTGATATGGAGTTTGTGCAGTTTCATCCAACAGCACTTAAGAGTTCTGGAATATTGATTTCTGAGAGTGCAAGAGGTGAAGGTGGTTATCTTTTAAATAGTGATGGAGATAGATTTGTAGATGAGCTAAAACCACGTGATGAGGTTTCTCGTGCTATTATGGATGAGATTGAAAAGGGTAAAGATGTATTTTTAGATTTAAGACATTTAGGGGAAGAGAAGCTTATGGAACTTTTGCCTCAAGAGATACATTTGTGTAAACTTCATGAAAATATTAATCCAGTAGAGCAAATTATTCCAATCAAGCCAGTAGCACATTATACAATGGGTGGAATAGATGTGAATCAGTCATTAGAGGTTAATGGATTAGATGGGCTTTTTGCTGTTGGAGAGTGTAGTAACTCTAAAGTTCATGGAGCTAATAGACTTGGAGGAAATTCTCTTTTAGAGATTATATCTTTTGGAAGATTAGCAGGAAAAAATGCTTATAACTATGCAAAAGATTCTAATAATATAAAACTTGGAACTGGTGCTTTAGCTCCAGCTTTTAGTGAGGCTAAATCCAAAAAATCTAATACTAAAGATATAAAATCATCTCAGTTGTCATTAGACAAAGAGTATATTAAGCAAATATATAACTATCCTAATCAAATTAATTTTTATGAGAAAAAAGAGTTTATAGGTAAACTTTTATATAATAATGCAGGGATTAAACGGAATAAAAAAGATTTAATAATTGCATTAGATGAGATAAAAACAATAAAATTAGAGATAGAACTTATGGGAATTGGAGATAAAAGCAAAGAGTATAATAAAAATTTAATGGAGTTTGTGGAGTTTATTAACTCATTAGAACTTTGCAAAATATTGCTACAGAGTGCTTTAGATAGAAAAGAGAGTGTAGGGGCTCATTATAGATGTAAGTAATAAATTAAGCGATATAATGTAATGGTGGATAAAATCCACCAAAATTTTATATAAAAAACTCTTGTTTTATATCTGAGCTAAATCTCATTGTAATTGGTATTATTTTGATATTATCTGTTGGATTAATTTGAGTTGTAGTTGGTTTTGTAACCATCATAGCATCTGCATCTATTAATGGAGATACCATACCTGGGGCTTGAGCTTGTAAAGGGATAAAATTTATACCATTAAACTTTCCTAATGTTACAGTATATTTACCTGCTTTTAGATTATGAGTTTTATCTAATTTTGTTTCTATTATTCCATGATAAAAATTGCCATCTCCTTGAAGTCGTGCAATGGTTGGTTTAATAAACATTTCAAAATTTACCATAGCAGCAAGTGGATTACCTGGAAGATTAATAATTACAGTATCTTTTATTTTTCCAAAAGTAGTTGGTTTACCAGGTTTTATATCCACTTTTTCAAAAAATATATCCATCCCCATTTGGGTAAAAGCTTCTTTGGTAAAATCTTTATCACCAACGCTCACACCACCACTTGTAATAATTATATCAGCGTTAAGTGCAGATTTTATTGATTTTTTAATTGATTCAATTGTATCACAAGGTGTACTAATATGAATTGTATTACATCCTAAATCTAAAGCACGAGAGATAAACATTGGAGCATTAGAGTTATATAGAAGGTGAGATTCTATCTTTTCATAATGGGGTCTAAGTTCATCTCCTGTGCTAAAAATAGCCACATTAACCTTACGATATACGCTAATATGAGTAATCCCTTGACTAGCAAAAAGTGCAATGGTATATGGTGTAATTTTTTGAGATTTTTGAATAAATACTTCACCTCTTTTAATATCTTCACCCTCAAATCTAATATGAGCATTTGGTTTTATATCAACTGGCAGATGAATCAATTTATTATCTTTTGTGGTATTTTCTTTTGGAACAATAGCCTCACATCCATTTGGAATTGGAGCCCCTGTCATAATAGATATACATCGTCCATCTCGCAAAATATTTTCTGCTTTATCCCCTGCATAAATTGTATCTATACAGTGAACACTTTTATTATTATCATTTAATCGTACAGCGTATCCATCCATAGCAGAGTTGTTAAATCGTGGAAGATTGCAAGATGCACTATAATCAGATGCCACAACTCTTCCAACTGATTCTTCCATAGGAATTGTTTCAACTCCAACACTGTTTATCTTTTGATAAATCAAATCTAACGCATCACTTATTGATATTGCCATATTTTACCCTTATTAAATTTATTACTATTATCTTTAATATAATATTTTGGTGGGTTTCACCCACCCTACGGCAGAAAATAACTGGTAGGGTGGGTGAAACCCACCATTATATCGCTTAATTCATTACATCAGATCTTAATACTCTAATTTTGCATCAAATCCATCAAATTTAAGATTTGCTTTTACATCCAATAGATTAAATGGTTTTTTCTCTTTTGTAATATCTACAAAAGTTACTTTTTTACCATATTTATCTCTATAAGATTTCCTGATACTATAAAGAGTAACTATCTCATCTACCAAAATACCTTTTATTTTTTCAGAATTTGCCACAAAAATCATCCCTTCAGCAAACTCTTCAATCTTCTCAAACTTCAATCCTCTATTCGTAGCAACTGCTTGGATAAAGTTTTTATATGTTGGTTGAAGCATATGCTCATTAATATATGCTGTTTGATTTTCATCAGTTTTTCTAAAAAATGATAAAGGTTGCTTAAACTTACCTTTTGTAATTGTACTCTCTTGTATCCCTATATTTTCAGCAAGTTTTTCTATATTATAATGTTGCATAATTACGCCAATTGAACCAACGAGTGCATTTGGATTTGCTTTTAGTGGTTTAATGGCAGAAGCGATATAATATCCACCAGAAAGAGCATAACCACCCACAAACATTGTAATTTTTTTAATTTTGCTAACCTCTTTTAGATAACTAGACATCTCTTCACTCGCTGTTGGAGAACCACCAGGAGAGTTCATAATAAATAAAATCTCTTTAAACTTATCATCTTCTACAACTTTATCAAGTTTATCAATAATTTTATAAATATATTCAGAAGTTATCGGTTTATCCATATTGACTATAGCAATCTTTTGGTCACTAACTTTATCAATTGGCTCAAGCACTCCATATTTATCAAGCATCATACCAATAATTGCAACCTCTGCAACCAAAAATAAAAGCAACATTCCCATTTTGATATTTTCTATAATACCTTTTTTGCGAAAAAGTTTGATTTGGGCTTTATATGTATCCTTTTGAGCTTTACAAACATCTTCATCTATTACATCAATATTCATTACATCACCATCTTTACATCTTTGTGAGTTTTAAAATCTTTATAAATCTTATCTCTTTCATCTTCACTTATCACTTGACAATATGCGTTATAACTATAAAATTTACCATTTTTAGATACGTTGCCAACTTTACATCTATACTCTTTTGCTAATAAAATCTCTTTTGCACATATCTCTAATTTTTCTAAATCTCTACCAATTATTTTAAATCCCCATTCACAAGGATATTCTATCTGTGGTTTATCTATAGTATTAGCGTCTAAAATCTCCACTTTTACCCCCTTGTTTTTTTTCTAGTTGTACATTTTTTATAATCATACCTTTATCAATCGCTTTTAACATATCATATATTGTAAGTAATCCAATACTTACCCCTGTTAATGCCTCCATCTCAACTCCTGTTTTTCCTTGAAGTTTTGCCATTACGCTTAGTTTAAATCCTGGTAAATCTGGCAACTCTTCAATATCAGTTTTGATTGAAGTTAGCATCAATGGATGACACATTGGGATTAAGTTACTTGTTTGCTTTGCTCCACTAATTGCAGCAATAACTGCTGTTTGAAGAACAGGACCCTTTTTAGCACTATTAGAAATCACTGCTTCATAAGCCTCTTTTGAGACCTCTATCATTCCACTTGCAACTGCGACTCTTGTTGTATTATCCTTGTCAGATACATCTACCATTATAGGTTTATCATTTTCATCTAAGTGTGTTAAATTCACAACACTCCTTTTTATATATTATAGTAAAAAATATTATCTCAATTTAGCTTTATTTGTGCTAAAGTATTATATAATCGCATAACTATAGAAATTAAGTATTCTTATAATAATTATATCTTATACTTATTTTAATTTACAGTTAAAGGGTTCAAAGAATGAATAAAAAGACAACTAAACAATCATATCTTAGTGACTGGATACCATACTCAGTTAAAAGATATTGGGCTTATATTATGGCTACTATTATGTCAATATCAATGCCATGGATAACAATAAATGGAAATCACCTTTTCTTATTAAGTTTTGATCATAAAAAGCTTCATTTAGCAGGTATCTCTTTTGATATGCAAGAGCTATACTTGATGCCTTTTTTATTAATGTTACTATTTTTAGGAATATTTGCTGTTACTGCTGTGGGTGGTAGAGCATGGTGTGGTTGGGCTTGTCCTCAAACTATTTTTAGAGTTATCTATCGTGATTTAATAGAAACAAAGCTTTTGGGTTTAAGAAAAAGAATTAAAAATAAACAAAAAGATCCTGATATGTCAATTCCAGCAAATCAAGGGAAAAAGCTTATAGCTATATTTTTGTGGTCACTCTTATCACTTCTTGCATCTGCTAACTTTTTATGGTTTTTTGTACCACCATTAGAATTTTTTGAATATATGAAAGACCCTATGGAACATACAATTTTATTTGGTACTCTAATTGGATTGGCTCTATTTTTGATAGCAGATATTGTATTTATTAAAGAGGATTTTTGTATTTATATATGTCCATATAGTAGAGTTCAATCAGTATTATATGATGATGATACAATTATGGCAATTTATGATAATACAAGAGGTGGAAATATATATGAAGGTAAAGGTTATAGCAGAGAGAAGAAGTTTGATAAAACAAAAGATCTTTTGGCATCTAATGAAAATGCAGAGTGTACAACTTGTGAAGCTTGTGTAACTATATGTCCTACCCATATTGATATTAGAAAAGGGATGCAATTAGAGTGTATCAATTGTTTGGAATGTGTGGATGCTTGTACAAAAGTTATGGGTGCATTAGAAAAACCATCATTAGTTCAATGGACTAGTGAAAAAGAGAATAGAAAAGATGGGAAAACAGATTATCTAAGACCTAAAGTTATTGCTTATGGTGTAGTATTGGTAATTATCTTAGTGGCATTGTTTGTAATGGGTAGCAAAAAAGAGAATATGCTTTTGAATATCAATAAAAATACGAGATTATATAAAATAATAGATGATGGAAAAGTTCAAAATGATTATATTTTCTTATTCCAAAATACAGATAGTAAAAGACATGAATATTATTTTGATGTTTTAAATAAAGATATTAAGATAGTTCGTCCAATAGATTCATTTACGCTAGGTGCAGGAAAAAAGAAGAAAAAAGTTGTAATTTTAGAAACAGACAAACTTTTGGCTGATGATGCAAGAAAGGATACACCGATTCCTGTTAATATAAGAGCTTATGCAATTGATGAAAAAGAGAAGATTATTATTGATAGAAAAACAGTATTTATCTATCCAAGAAAAGATTTATTAAACAAATAAGGTAGAATGATGAGTAAAAAAGTATTAATTTTAGGTGGTGGATTTGCAGGATTGGAATCTGCTATATATTTAAGAAAATATGGCTTTGAGGTAACTCTAATATCAAATAGAGATTATCTTTATGTATATCCAACGTCTATTTGGATACCAACTACAGAGGTAAGTTTTGATGATGTATCAATGCCTCTTGATGAACTTAGTACAATTCATGGATTTGAGCTAATTATTGATGAAGTGGAATCTATTAAAAGTTTAGAGAAGAAAGTCTATTGTGCAAATAAAATTTATGATTATGAATATCTTGTTATTGCAATTGGTAGTGGAAAGATGAAACATAAGGGGTTAGAAAATACCCTTACAATATGTGGTGAACCAAAAGAATCACTAGAGATTAAAGATAGATTAGATGAGCTTATTGCTAAAGGTGGTGGTAAAATTGCTATGGGCTTTGGAGGCAATCCAAAAGATGCTAGTAATGTTCGTGGTGGTCCTGCCTTTGAGGTTTTATTTAATGTTCATCATAAACTTAAGAAATTAGGGATTAGAGATAAGTTTGAGCTAACATTTTTTGCTCCAATGCCAGAACCAGGGGCAAGAATGGGTAAAAAAGCTCTTGGAATGATGGATATGTTTTTTAAAAGATTAGATATTAAAAAGCAAGTTGGTAAAAAGATTTTAGAATTTAAAGAGAATAAAATTATTTTTGAAGATAATATAGAGATTGAGAGTGACTTAACAATGTTTATTGCTGCTGGAAACGGTCATAAAGTATTTGAAAATTCTGATTTACCACTAAATGAAGCTGGATTTGTTCATATTAATGATTACTGTGAAGTGGTTCATAATTATGATGATGCACCTGAAAAATATAATGTATTTGTTGTTGGTGATTCTTCTGCACTTGAAGGTCCTGATTGGAAAGCAAAACAGGGTCATATTGCAGAGGTTATGGCAAGAAATACAGCTTTTAATATAAAGTCTATTGAAGAGGGTTCAACTGAGCGAGAAGGATATGCAAAACATATCAATATTTTATGTGTAATGGATAGTGGAGATGGTGCTGCTTTTGTTTATAGAAGTGATAACAAAGCTATGATGATTCCTATGCCAATATTTGGACACTGGATGAAAAAAGGTTGGGGATGGTATTATAAAAATTCTAAACTTAAAAAAATGTTTAGATTACCAGGGATGTAAAACCAAATCTCAAATTTTATTGAATAATGGTGGGATTTTCCCACCTTATTTAATAATAAAGTTGATAATTTTTTATTTCATATACAATGGATATAATCTTTTTTCTTCCATATCAATTCTTTTTATTAAAACAGTACCAATTGCTTCTAAATCTCTAATAAAATTATTAAGATTATTATCATAAGATTCTCTATTACTATACTTTCTTATAAAAAACATCACCTCTTTTGCAATATTATTCATCTCTCCTTGAATATCCTCTACAAATGCCATATGTGTATCATCTCTACCATATTTCATTTTTAAAAATGAATATAATTTATTATCCTCAACCATTAAGTGTATCTCTAGTGCGATTTTAAAATCATTTAAAAGTGCAACTATATTCTTATGTGCTTTTTGATTTGTATTAAAAGAGTTTAAAATATCTGCATATATTTTTA
Organism: uncultured Sulfurovum sp.; assembly: GCA_964457735.1. Lineage (GTDB taxonomy): Bacteria > Campylobacterota > Campylobacteria > Campylobacterales > Sulfurovaceae > FS08-3. Next base: position 23,537 of record CAYWFW010000093.1, read on the forward strand.
ATAACTCTTGATGGTCATTTTTGAACATCTCAATTAACTGCTCGTTAAACTCTGTATCTGTCTGTATTGATTCGTCTTTTCTTTCCTTCTTCTTAAATGAATGTAAAAGATTTTTTATAAATCCCATTATATAACTCCTTTATTATTTTGTACTATTATACCAATAATTTAATTAAAATTTATTATA